>JBILGF010000018.1:0-16295 GCA_044351195.1 Burkholderiales bacterium | reverse complement strand
GTACGAAGCAGGAAGAAGACGCGCGGCGCAAGGCCGAAGAAGAGGCGCGCGCAGCCCAGCGCAAGCGCGACCTCGCGCTGCTCAATTCCTACACCAGCGAGCGTGACATCGAGATACGGCGCGATCGTGACCTTGCACAGATCGACGTGTCCATTGTCGGGTATGAGAGCCAACTGACACAGATCCGCGCCGGAGAGCAGGAACTTCTGCGCCGGATCGAAAGCTTCGCGAAGAGCGGCAAGCCACCACCCGTCCAGCTGACCGAGGACGCCGCACGCGTCGCGGCCGAGGCGGCCGAGGTCGAACGGCTGATCTTCCGGCGCCGCAACGAGCATGCCGTCCTGCGTGTGAAGTATGACGAACTGCGGGCGCGCTACCTCGAACTGACGCAGCGCGAGGCCAAGCCGAAGTAGCCGCAGACTGGGGCCAGCGCAGACAGGGGTCAAGTTGGGACGCGTCCTGCCGTAATTCGTCACTACGTCCAGGAACGTGCCCATGATCCCTGCTGAAGACCTCGTCACCCACATGCGCCGCGTTCAGTCGGCGGAACGCGACCTGCGCGACCTGTTCGTGGTCTGGCAGATGATCGAGTCGAGTGCGGCCATCAGTTGTCCGGAAGCGGTCGCGCCGATCCTGCCCGCGCTGCTGCGCACGCGAGAACGCTTCAACAGCCTCCGCCGGCGTGTGATCGACCTGATGGTGCGCGAGAACCTCGGCGCGCTGGGGGACGAGCTGGCGGCCAAGGCACAGTGCACGATCGACGTGCTGGTGCGCAATCTGTTCGAGCGCACCGCCGACGTAGGCTTCCTCGCCACCGATGATGTGGTGCGTGCATTCTGTACTGCACCCGCACGCAGTGAAGCGGACCGACAGGCGATGGTGCGCCGTCTCGCGGAGTACCAGTCCAAATACACGGTCTATGACGACGTTATCCTGCTCGCGCCCGATGGGTGCGTGCTCGCACGGCTGGACGACCGCGCCGGCCTGCAAGCCAGCGCCGATCCCATGGTCGCCGATGCGCTGGCCAGCGACGGGTATGTCGAGCGCTTCGGTCCGAGTGACCTGGGTGCCGGCAACGGCCCGTCGCTCCTCTATGCGCAACGCATCACCCGTGGCCCCGCCGGGCGCGACCGCGCCGTGGGCGTGCTGGTTCTGCGCTTCCGGTTCGTCGACGAGATGGAACGCATCTTCACCCGCATCAACCAGGACAATCCCCGGCTGGCCCTGGTGTTGATCGACGATGCTCAGCAGGTGGTGGCCACCAACGACGCAGCCCATGTGCCGACCGGCGCGAAGCTCGCCACACAACAGGACGCCGGGGTCGAACTTTGCTCGTACGCCGGCCGCGAATACCTGGCGGTCTGCCGGGCGAGCGGTGGCTACCAGGGCTACCGCGGGCCGTCATGGCGCGCGCAGGCGATGGTATCCCTGCTCAACGGCTTCAAGTCGTCGGCCACGCAAGCCGATGACGATGCTGACCTCGCAGCGCCGCTGGACAACGCCGACCTGACCACGATGATCGCCGATGCCGAAGTGATCAGCCGCGAGTTGCGCCGGGTGATGTGGAACGGGCGCCTGATGGCGGGCGAGCACGGCGGTGACCGGATGCGCCTGAAAGCGGTGCTGAAGCAGGTCAACGAAGCGGGTCAACATACCCGCGAACGGGCACGCGTCGGCCTGGACGACATCCATCGCACCGCAGTCGCGCGCGCACGCCGTCAGACGCGCGAACTGGCGCGCCTGGCCGGCGACATCATGGATCGCAACCTGTACGAGCGCGCGAACGACGCCCGCTGGTGGGCACTGTCGCCGGTGCTGCGCGAAGTGCTGTCAGGGCCGGCGGATGCGCAGGCCGATGCGCGGCTCGCACAGGTGCTCGACTACATCAACGGCCTGTACACGGTGTACACCCGGCTGATCGCCTTCGACGCGCAGGGCATCGTGCGGGCGGTTTCTCATGGCGACGAGGCGACTGAGCTGGCCGGATCCGCCGTGCCGCAGACATGGCTGGCGTCGGTGGCGACGCTGCGCGACTCGCAGCAGTACGCGGTCACCGGATTCGAGGACACATCGCCGCACGGAGCCGGCGCGACCTATGTCTACCTGGCTGCGGTGCGCGGGCCTGGCGGGATGCTCGCCGGCGGCATCGCGATCGTGTTCAACGCATCGACCGAGTTCCCGGCGATGCTGCGCGATGTCATGGGCGCCCTGCCGGGTGCAGCCGCCTTCGTCGATGCACAGGGCCAGGTGGTCGCATCCACCGATGCCGACCTCACCGCCGGCCTGGCTGCAGGTTTCCGTGGCCAGGCCGGCATCGTCGAACATCAGGGCATCCATTACGCGTGCGCGCGCGAGAAGGCGCCAGGCTACCGGGAGTTCAAGGGTACGGATCGCTACGACAATGGCGTCGAGGTCGTGGTCGGCATCCGGCTCGGTACGACCGCGGACTACCGCGCGAGCGACGAATCGATGGAACTCCAGCCGGTCGACTTCGCTCTGGGCACACCGACGATCGAGGTCGCAGTGTTCGATGTCGGCGGCACGCTCTATGCGCTTCCGGCCTACGAGGTGATCGACGCGATCTCCACACGAGGCCTGGCCCGGACACCGGGCGCAGGCGGCGCAGCGCTCGGGCTGGTCGAGGTCGGCGCGGGAAGCGAATCACGCGTGGTACCGGTGATCTGCGCACGGCGCCTGTTCGGCATGCCGGACCGCAGCGCCGAAGCCGAGAGCCTGCTGGTCGTGCTGCGCTCGACGGCACGCAAGGACGTACCCGCCATCGCCCTGCGGGTGGATGACGTGACGACAGTACTCGATGTTGCGCACGACCATGTACATCCGACACCCGAAGGGATGGGCACGTTCGCGCCCTGGGTCACCTCGGTGATCGATGCCCGCAAGGGGACACGCCTCGGCACCGAAACGACGCTGGTGCAACTGCTCGACTGTGCCCGGCTGATGACTGCCAGCTGCCGGGGCAGCGCAGCCGGCGACTCGGGACACGCGGGCCATGGTGACCATGGGAGCGCAGGTCGCGGCAGCAACGACGCACAGCGCGCGGACGTGTCGCCTACCGTCGTCGCATGAACCCGCGTCACCGGAAGACGACTTCTGCCTGACGTTCCTCGCCGCAAGCCGCGTGCAGGATCCGTGGCGCCCGGACTGGCGATGCCCGCCCGCCGCGGCTTCAGCCGCGGGCTTACTTGCCGCGCTTCTTCAGCCAGGCCTGCATCCAGGCGATCTCCGCCTCCTGTGCCTTGATGATCTCGCCGGCGAGCCTGCGCGTCTCGGGGTCCTTGCCATGCTTGAGCACCACCCGGGCCATCTCGATCGCCCCCTGGTGGTGCGGAATCATGCCGCGCACGAAATCGACATCGGCATCGCCGGTGAACGGAATCGACATCGCGCGGTGCATGCGATCGTTGACTGCCTGGTACTCGCGCGTCGAGACGCTGGCTGCGGCCTTGCCGGCCGGCGCGGCACCGTGGGCACCATGGGTACCGTGGTCCTGCGCGAACACCGCGGCACCCGGCGAGGCAAGCAGCGCAGCCGCGAGCACCGATACCGCGAGGGTCCATGAAGCGGAAGTCATGCGTGAGGAAGTGCGGGTCATCATCTTCTCCTTGTAGGGACCTGCGCCGGGATCGCACCGGCCATGGACTTCACCTGCGCCGGCTGCTTCTTCGCCGGCTACTTCTTCACCACCAGCGGCCGGAACGGTTCGAAGCGTTCCTGCTGCGGCCTGGCGCCGGGCAGGGTCAGCGACACCACCACGCGCAGCTTCGGATCGGGCACGACCTTGCCGGCCGCGCGCAGGCCGTTCGTGCCGAATGGCTCAAGCATGAGCTCGCTGCGATCCGCCCCCAGCAGCAGGGTGGCACGGCCGGCAGCACCCTTTGTCGCCACCGGCCTGTCATCGTGGTCGTACACGTAGAGCAGCAGTTCATCCGCGCGGCCCACCAGCTCGAGGTGCAGCGTCGCAGTGGCGCGCATCTGGCCGCCCTGTGGCCCGCGCCGGTTCGCAAGTTCGGCATTCGTATGGGCAAGCGCAGGGCGATGCAGCAGCAGCGTACCCAGTGCGATCATCAAGCTGCGTCTTTTCATGGTCATCCTTCCTGAAGATCTGGCGGCATCCGGTCCCCGGTTCAGAATCGCGTGTCGCGTGCAGTGTCGAACAGCCGTTCCAGCGGCCTTCGACCCCAGCGCAGGAACATCACCGGCGTGACCAGCGTGTCGAGCAGTGTCGAGCTGACCAGCCCGCCGAAGATCACCACCGCGACCGGGTGCAGGATCTCCTTGCCCGGGTCATCGGCGCCGAACAGCAGCGGCGACAGCGCGACGGCTGCAGTCAGGGCAGTCATCAGAACCGGCGTCAGGCGCTCGAGGCTGCCGCGCATCACGAGTGCACGACCGAACACCTCGCCCTCGTACAACGCGAGGTTGATGTAGTGGCTGATCTTCAGGATGCCGTTACGCGCGGCGATACCTGCCAGGGTGACGAAACCGACCAGGCTGGCGATCGAAAGCTCGCCGCCGGATATCCACAGCGCCACGATACCGCCCACCATTGCCATCGGTATGTTGGCCATCACGATCGCCGCCAGCGTCGCCGACTTGTAGCGGCTGTAGAGCACCGAATACACCAGCAGCAGCGACACCAGCGCCAGCATCGCGATGCGCTGCGACGCGGCCTCCTGCGCCTGGAACTGCCCCTCGAGGACGGTGAAGTAGCCCTCGGGCATCCGAACCGCATCCAGTTCGGCCCGCACCGCCGCGATGATCGCGGACGTGTCGCGGCCGCTGGTGTTGGCGAACACCACGATCCTGCGCCGCGCGCTCTCGCGCCCGACCTGGTTCGGGCCGTCGCCATCCTCGATCGTCGCCAGACGGCCGAGCGGCACCGGCCCGGACGGCGTGTTCACCGGCAGGGACGCCAGCCCTTCGAGCGAGCGATCGGCGTCGGCCAGCCGCAGCACGACGTCGAACCGACGCACGCCGTCATTGACCTGGGATAGCACTTCGCCATTGGCCATCACCTGCAGCCTGCGCGCGACCTCCGCCGGCGCGATGCCGTAGGCGGCTGCGCGCTGCGGGTCTATGCGCACACGCTGCTGCGCAACCCGCACCTGCTTCTCGATCTGCAGGTCGACCAGCCCGGGCACTGCCGAGAGCCGGGCCTGCACCTGGGTGGCCAGCGCGTTGAGCGTGTCGAGGTCGTCGCCGAAGATCTTCACCGCCACTTCCGCCCGGATGCCCGACAGCAGGTGGTCCAGCCGGTGCGAGATCGGCTGGCCGACATTGGCCGACACCGGGAGGACGGCCAGTCGCGCCCGGATATCTGCGACCACCTGCGCACGGCTGCGCGAGGACGGCTCCAGGTCGACTTCGATCTCGGACGAGTGCACGCCCTCGGCATGCTCGTCGAGTTCCGCGCGCCCGGTGCGCCGCCCGACCTGGCGCACCTCCGGCACCTGCAGCAGCAGGCGCTCGGCGAGCACGCCGACGCGGTTCGACTCGGTGAGTGACGTACCCGGATCGAGCAGCAGGTTGATGGTCAGGGTGCCCTCGTTGAACTGCGGCAGGAACGACCGGGCGAACCAGGGCACGGTGGCGAGCGCCGCCACCACCAGCGCGACCGCGATTCCGAGCACCGGCAATGGCCGGTCGAAGGACCAGTCGAGCGCACGCCGATCCCAGGCCTTGAGCCGCCGCACCAGCGGACTGTCGCCCTGCTCCGGGCGCTCGGGCTGCGGCTCGCCTGCCGCATCCGCCACGCCGGCTGCAGCACCCGCGCCTCCCGCATCGAGCAGGCTGCCCCGGGCAAGCAGCAGGTAGCAGAGCACGGGCGTCACCGTCACGGCGACCAGCAGGCTGGCCAGGATGGACATCACGTAGGCGATGCCCAGCGGCGTGAACAGCCGGCCCTCGATGCCCGACAGCGAGAACAGCGGCAGGAACACGAGCACGACGACTGCCGTCGCATACACGATCGACGACCGGATCTCGACCGACGCGGCGCCGACCACCTCGAGCGCGGGCCGCGGGCTGGCGAGCATGCGGTTCTCGCGCAACCGGCGCAGCACGTTCTCGACATCGACGATCGCATCGTCGACCAGTTCCCCGATCGCGATCGCGATGCCGCCGAGCGTCATCGTGTTGATCGACAGCCCCAGCACGTGGAACACCAGCACGGTGACCAGCAGCGACAGCGGGATCGCCACCAGCGAGATCGCCGTGGTGCGCACGTTGAGCAGGAAGGCGAACAGCACGATCAGCACCGCCAGCGCGGCCTCGACCATCACCCGCTCGACGTTGCCGATCGCGCGATCGATGAAGTCGGCCTGCCTGAACAGCACGCTCTTCACCTGCACGCCGGCCGGCAGCGACCGGCCGAGTTCGGCCAGCGCCTGCTCGACCTGCGCAGTGAGCCTGACGGTATCCACCTGCGGCTGCTTCTCCACCGACAGGATCACCGCCGGCTCGCCACCGTAGCCGGCATCGCCGCGCCGGGTCCGCGCCGAGAACCCGACCTCGGCCACCTGGCGCAGCAGCACCGGCGTGCCGTTGCGTACCGCCACCGGCAGCATCGCCAGGTCCTCGATCGAGGTGGTGCGGGTGACGTTGCGCAGCATCACCTCGCGCGCACCCCGATCGATGAATCCGCCGCTGGTGTTGGTGGCGAAGCCGCTGGCAGCCGCCTCGATGTCGGCCAGGCTGACCCCGAGGTCGCGCATGCGGCGCATGTCGGGGGTGATCCGGTACTGTCGCACCTCGCCACCGATCGCGATCACCTGCGCCACGCCGGGGATGGTCAGCAGCCGGGGACGCACGATCCAGTCGGCTGCCTCCCGCACCTGCATCGCGTCGGCCTTGCCAGGCTCGCCCTGCAGCGCGACCAGCATCACCTGGCCCATGATCGAGGCGACCGGCCCGAGCACCGGCACCACGCGCGGGGGCAACTGGCTCGCCACGGTACCCAGGCGTTCGGCCACCAGCTGGCGGTTGCGGTAGATGTCGGTGCCCCAGTCGAACTCGACGTAGACGATGGACAGCCCGGCACTGGACACCGAGCGCACCCGCAGCACGCCGGGAAGCCCGCCGAACGCGGTCTCCAGCGGGAAGCTGACCCGCTGCTCGACCTCTTCCGGAGCCATGCCCTCGGCTTCGGTCATCAGCGTCACCGTCGGCCGGTTCAGGTCGGGGAAGACGTCGACCGGCAACTCGCGCAGCGTGAGCAGGCCGGCAATGGTCAGCACCAGCGCAAACACCAGCACGAACAGTCGCTGGCGCAGGCTGGCCTGGATCAGGGCGTCGAACATGGGCGGGCGCTCAGCGGATCTGCGCGAGCAGGCTGGCCGATGCGGTGACGACCCGCTGCTCGGGCTGCAGTCCGGCGGTGACCACGATGCGATCGGCATCGAGGACCTGCGCGGTCACCCGCGAGGGCATGAAGCGTTCGGCCGAAGACTGCACCCAGACGACCGGTTCGCCGTTCGCGGCGCGCACCAGGCTCGCAGCCGGCAGCACGATGCCGGTGCGCGTGTCGCGCGTCGTCGCGATCACCCGCAACCGCTCGCCGACCACCAGCGTCGGCGCGCCTGCGCCGACACGGAACAGCAGCGGCAGCACCTGCTCGCGCAACTGGCCGGCGGCACCGACCCAGGCGAGCGCGATCGCGCGCCCGTCGGCGGTGAGCGCGCTGCCGCCGGTGATGCCGGTGGCGAGCGACGCATCGTAGCCGAGCGCCTCGACCATCAGCCGCCCGGGATCGACGATGCGAAACAGCAGGTCGCGGGCATCGACCACCTGTCCGCTTGCGGCGCCTGCGGTCGACACCAGGCCGGATACCGGCGCCACCAGCGCGACGCGGCTGGACAGCCCGGACGCCATCGCGCTTCGCCGCTGCACCAGCGCGGCGGCCTCGGTGCGCGCGGCATCGATGTCCCGCTGCGGGATGCTGCCGGTCAGCTGCTGGTAGCGTTCGCTGCGCGCGCGTGCGATCTCGATGCGCGCATCGAGATCGGCCAGTTCGGCCTGCCGGGCGGACCGCTCGACCACGCCGACCGTCGGCACCATCCATGCGAGCACCGCACCGCGCGCGACGCGCTGGCCGGCATGCGGCAGGCCGTCCGGACCCGGCTCGATGCGGCCGGACACCGGGGCCTGGACGAGCCCGCTCGCACGCGGATCGGCCACCACGGTACCCGTGAGTTCGACCGACCCTTGCGCAGTCGACATCCGGGTGAGTTGCGTGCGCAGGCCGATCGCACGCTGCGCAGGCATCGGCACGAACACGCTGGCATCGGGCAACCGCGAGGGCTGCTTCGGGCTGCCGGTCGCCGGCGCCGGTGCCGATTCGTGCGCCTGCGCCGGGCCTTCCGGCATGACCAGCGCGCAGCCAGCCAGCAGCAGCGCAGCGAGCGCACCCGACCGGCGCCGGCGGCGCGCCGAGCGGATGATCAGTGCGAGGGCAAGCAGCGCGGTCAGCCCGAGCAGTGCCGCGAGGAGGTGACGGCCGGACCATCCGGTGCGTGCAGCCAGCGCGGACAGTGCGGCCAGCATCGGTACCGGCACGCTGCCCGCTACAGCGCCGGCGCGCGCATCCGGCTCGGGGATTTCAAGCGTTCCGGGGAGCAGGTCCGACAGGTCGCCGGCGACCAGCGTGAACAGCAGCTCGTGCGAACCGGGCGTCGCCAGCCAGGGCAGTTCGAACAGGTAGGTGCCCTCGCCGACCGGCTTTCCGTCGAACGATGTTCCGTTGCGCTCCAGCGACAGCTTCGCGCCGTCAATGGGCTCGTTGGTCTCGAAACGATCGACATGGACGACCAGACGGTTGCCTTCGACGATGCCGAGCAGCTCGACATCGGTGGATGCCGCCTCCACGCGCGGCTCCAGGACGGACGCCGCAACCGCACCCGAGGCCGCGGGTGCCGCCTCGGAATGGGCCCGCAGCTGGACGCTCGCGGTCAGCAGGAGCAGGCCCAGCATCGAGGCCTGCAGGACACGGATCGGAAGAACCCGGGAAGACTTCATGGCAACACTCCGGCAGCCTGGTTGATCCGGGCGATCGCGCGATTGCGTGCGGCGACCTGCCGGTCGAGGTCGGCCTGCGCCTCGTCGGCCAGCGCCAGCGCGCGCAGCATCGCCACCAGCGACAGTTCGCCCAGCTCGAAGGCGCGGGCCGCCAGCGACAGATGCTCGGCCGCGTCGCGCTGGCGCTCGCGGGCATTGGCTACCTGCGCGCGCGCCGCAGCCAGTTCGGCCCCGGCGCGGGCGCGGTCGGATTCCAGCCGCTGCTGGAGCTGCAGCAGCGTGGATTCGGCGCGTACCAGCCCGGTGTTCGCCGCAGCGACGCGCGGCCGGTTGCGCGCATCGGTCGCCAGCGGGATGCGCAGCGCGACCCGCACCGAGTTGCGATGATCGGCGCCGTGGACATCCCGGTCGCTGCGATGCTGCAGCCCGAGTTCCGGCGGATCGCGGTTCGACTCGCTCGCCAGCTTCAGCCGGGAGCGCGCCAGATCGACCTCGGCGCGTGCGGCCGCCAGCGAGGGGTGAGTGCTTGCTTCGCCCGTGACTGCGGCCTCTACCCAGGACGTCGGCAGTGCGCTGTCGCCGGTCAGCGCACGCCATGCGTGCATCTCCTGTTCCACCCGGGAGGCTGCCTCGATCAACTGGCTGCGCGCGCCCGCCGCCTCCGTCCGTGCAAGCAGCAGGTCGGCGCGGGCAAGCACGCCGGCCTTGACGCGGCGCTCGACATCGGCACTCAGGCGCTCGGCCGTCGCGATCCGCCGTCTTGCCGCCGATTCGTCCAGCCGGGCATAAGCCAGCGCCCACAGCGACTCGCGCACCCGACCGGCCACCTGCAGCCGGGCATCGGCCAGTGCCGCGTCGCGTTCCATGCCTTCATCGCCCGCCAGCCGCTGGCGCAATGCCCGTTGCCCGGGCAGCCACAGCGGCAACCCGATCTCGAATTCCAGTTCGTTGAGCCCCAGGTCCCGGTCGGGACGATCGCGGCGCAGGCTGGCACCGGCGGTCGGAGGAGCCGGAAACAGCGCCTGCGCCGCGGCCTGGCTCGCATCGATCTCGCCGGCGCGGGCATCGAGCGTGCGTACCGACGGGTCCAGCCGGGCGGCACGGTCGACCGCGGCGCGCAGCGTGCCCTCGGCTCCGGCAGCAGGCGCAGCGGACGCAACCGCCGCAACCGCTGCGACGGACGTGACGGACGTGGCGGACCCACTCGCCGCAGCGGGTGAAACGATCGCGAGGGCTGCGCACAGCAGCCCGGGCAGCACGGTGGCCAGGGGGATTTTCATGTGCCGCGAGGATGCCTTGCACAGCCCGACCCGGCGATGACCCGGCGATTACAAAAGCGTAATCTGGAGCGATCCACCGCAGGGCTGGCCCGCCCTGCTGCAGAATCGGCAGCGACGGCGGGCGCATCCATCCTCCGCCGCACATGACAGCCTGAGGGGCATCGGTCGTTGAAGATCCTGATCGTCGAGGATGAGACCCGTACCGGCGACTACCTGAGGCAGGGCCTGCGCGAAGCCGGCTTCGCCGCCGAGGTCGCTCGCGACGGGGTGGACGGACTGCATCTGCTGCTGGCGGAACCGTTCGACCTGGCGATCGTCGACGTGATGCTGCCCCGGCTGGACGGCTGGACCCTCGTGAAGACATTGCGCGAAGCCGGCCTCCAGTTGCCCGTGCTCTTTCTCACCGCGCGCGACGAGGTCGAGGACCGGGTGCGCGGGCTCGAGCTCGGTGCCGACGATTACCTGGTGAAGCCGTTCGCGTTCACCGAACTGCTGGCGCGCGTGCGAACGCTGCTGCGCAGACGCAATCCGGTGGCCGAGTCCACCAGCCTCAAGGTGGCCGACCTCGAGCTCGACCTCGCACGGCGCCGGGCCGTGCGCGCGGGTCAGCGCATCGACCTCACCGGCAAGGAGTTCGCCCTGCTCGAACTGCTGATGCGCCGGCGCGGCGAGGTGCTGCCGCGTTCCCTGATCGCATCCCAGGTATGGGACATGAACTTCGACAGCGACACCAATGTCGTCGAGGTGGCGATCCGCAGGCTGCGCGCCAAGATCGACGACGCATTCGACATCAAGCTGATCCGCACGCTGCGCGGCATGGGCTACGTGCTGGACGACGGATCCTGAGCCGCATGGCCGTCGTCCGCCCCGTGCATGCAACGGCATCGCTGTCGCTGACGCTGCGCGTCACGCTGCTGTTCGTCGCCGGATCCACTGCCGTGCTGCTCGCGCTCGGCCAGCTGATCGGCATCTCGGTCGAGCGCCACTTCGTCGAGCTCGACCGCGACGTGGTCGAGGGCAAGTTCACCACCAGCGCCGCGCTGCTCTCCTCGATACGCAGGCCGGCAGACCTGGAACGCCTCGAAGCCCGCTTTGCCTCGATGCTGGTCGGCCACGACGGGCTTGCGCTGCGGGTCGATGATGCCGGCGGGCGTCTATGGTTCGCCTCGGCGGCAGCCCGCGCGCTGCCGCAGCCCGGGCCGCCGGCGGCACCCCGGCCCGCGCCACACGGGGCGCCGCCGGCTGCGGACAGCCACGGTGCCGCCGCGCACGCGCACGGTCGCGCCGGGACGCTCCCGGTGCAGTGGACACATGAAGGCCGCACGTTCCGCGGACTGTCGCGTGAACTGCCCAGCGCGCTGGCAGACCGCCGCGCGTTCAGGGTGACCATCGGCGTCGATACCGCCCACCACGATCACTACATGCAATCGTTGCGGCGCACGCTGTGGACGTTCGTGGCGATCGCGGTGCTCGCCACGGGGCTGCTCGGATGGATCGCCGCTCGCAGCGGGCTCGCGCCGTTGCGCCGCCTGGGTCGGGAGGCCGAAGGCGTCACCGCGTCCCGGCTCGACCGCAGGCTCACCTCGGGTGACCTGCCGGTGGAGGTGGCGGAGCTGGCCGCCACGCTCAACGACATGCTCGCGCGGCTGGAAGATTCGTTCCGGCGCCTGAGCGAACTTTCCAGCGACCTCGCCCACGAACTGCGCACGCCGCTGAGCAACCTGATGACCCAGACCCAGGTGGGCCTGTCTCGTGCGCGCAGCGCCGATGACTACCGGGAAGTGCTGGCGAACAATTCGGAGGAACTGGAACGCCTGGCGCGCATGGTGTCCGACATGCTGTTCCTGGCGAAGTCGGAACACGGCCTGGCGCAGCCGGTGCGGGAAGCCGTCGACCTCCATGCCATGGCGCGCCAGGTACTGTCCTTCTACGAGGCACTCGCCGCCGAGCGCAGGCTCGGCCTTGCGCTGCAGGTCGACGGCGATGCGGTGGTGCCCGGCGACCGCAACCAGCTGCTTCGCGCGCTCACCAACCTCGTGTCCAATGCCATCCGCCATGCGTCGGCCGGAAGCAGGGTGAACGTGCTGATCGGGCCGCCGCCTCGGGCCACCGCACCGGCGAGCGGCGGGACGAAAGCGCAGCAAGCACGGTCGCCGACGATACCGGCAGGGCATGGGCGCATCGTCCGCATGTCGGTGTGCAACCACGGCGAGGTCGTGCCCCCGGAAGTGCTGGCACGAATGTTCGACCGATTCTACCGGGGCGACAGTTCGCGCCGGCACGATACCGAAGGTGCCGGGCTGGGCCTTGCCATCGTGCGTTCGATCGCCGTCTCGCACGGCGCTGGCGTGGGCGCGTCCTGCGACGCAGGCCTCACCTGCGTGTTCATCGACCTGCCGGCGGGCTGACCGCGGCAGCGAACCGACCGGATGCAATCGACCGGACGCAGCCGACCGGTCAGCCGGCCAGCTTTTCGCGCAGGATGTCGTTGACCTGCTGTGGGTTCGCCTTGCCGCGGCTCTGCTTCATCACCTGGCCCACGAGCGCGTTGAACGCCTTGTCCTTGCCGGCGCGGAACTCCTCGACCGACTTAGGATTGGCGGCAAGCACCGCGTCGACGATCGCGACCAGCGCCCCGGCATCGGAGATCTGGCGCAGCCCGCGGCTGTCGATCACCGCGTCGGCGGAATCGGCTTCGCCCGACCACAGGACGGCGAACACCTCCTTCGCGGTCTTCTGGTTGATCGTGCCGTCGACGACCCGCGCCAGCAGTCCGGCCAGCCCGGCGGCGGTCACCGGACACCCGGTCATCGATCCGCCCGCGGCATTGATGGCCGCAGAGACATCGCCGTTGATCCAGTTCGCGGCGAGCTTGGCCTGGCCTGCCGGCAGCGCGGCAACCACGTCCTCGAAGTAGCGGGCCGTGGCCGCATCGGCCGTCAGCAGCCCCGCGTCGTAGTCGGACAGGCCCAGCACCGACACGAAGCGCGCGCGCTTCGCCGCCGGCAGCTCGGGCAGTTGCGCCCGTACCCGCTCGATCCATGCCGCATCGATCTCGAGCGGCAGCAGGTCAGGATCGGGGAAGTAGCGATAGTCCATCGCGTCTTCCTTGCTGCGCATCGATCGCGTCTCGTCGCGGTCCGGGTCATACAGGCGGGTCTCCTGCACGACGCGGTCGCCCGCGACGATCAGGTCGATCTGGCGCTTCGCCTCGTGCACGATCGCCTGGTGCATGAACCGGAAACTGTTCAGGTTCTTGATCTCGCAGCGGGTGCCGAGCGCGGCACCGGGACGGCGCACCGACACATTGGCATCGCAGCGGAACGACCCTTCCTGCATGTTGCCGTCGCAGATGCCCAGCCAGGTCACCAGCGAGTGCAGCGCGCGCGCATAGGCCACCGCCTCGCTCGCCGCCCGGTCGATGTCGTCGGCCTGGATGTCCGGCTCGGTGACGATCTCGAGCAGTGGCGTACCGGCGCGGTTGAGGTCGATGCCGCTCATGCCGGAGTAGTCTTCATGCAGCGACTTGCCGGCGTCTTCTTCGAGGTGGGCGCGGGTCAGCCGGACGGTCTTCGCGTAGGGCTCGAACCCCTTGCCCTCGACGATGCATGCAAGCGAACCGCCCTGCACCACCGGGATCTCGTACTGGCTGATCTGGTAGCCCTTGGGCAGGTCGGGATAGAAGTAGTTCTTGCGCGCGAACACGCTGCGCGGGGCGATGGTGGCGCCGACCGCGAGCCCGAAGCGGATGGCTCGCTCGACCGCGCCGCGGTTGAGCACCGGCAGCACGCCGGGCAGTGCGAGGTCAACGACGCTCGCCTGCGTGTTGGGCTCGGCGCCGAAGGCCGTGGACGCGCCGGAAAAGATCTTGCTGGCGGTCGACAGCTGGGCGTGCGTCTCGAGCCCGATCACGACCTGCCAGCCGCTGTAATCCGTTTGCGAAGTGCGTGCCATGTCGTCGGTGGACCCCGGGATCGGCTCAGCCGGCGAAGGCCGCCGGCACCCTGCGGTGCCAGTCGGTCGCGAGCTGGTACTGGTGCGCGACGCCGAGCAGACGCGCCTCGTCGAAATAGTTGGCCATCAGTTGCAGGCCGACCGGCCGCGAAGCATTCGGCCCGTCCCCGAACCCGCAGGGGATGCTCATGCTCGGCACGCCGGCGAGGCTGCCCGGGATCGTGTACAGGTCGGACAGGTACATGGACACCGGATCGGCCGCCTTCTCGCCGAAACCGAACGCGACGCTGGTGGTGACCGGACCGGCGATCACGTCGCACTTCGTGAACGCCTGCTGGAACTCGTCGGCGATCAGCCGGCGTACCTGCTGCGCCTTGATGTAGTAGGCGTCGTAGTAGCCGTGCGAGAGCACGTAGGTGCCGATCAGGATGCGCCGCTTGGGCTCCGGACCGAAACCTTCCGCACGCGAACGCCTGATCATGTCGGCGAGGTCGCCATGGTCCTTGGCGCGGTGGCCGTAGCGCACGCCGTCGAAGCGCGACAGGTTCGAGCTGCACTCGGCCGGCGCGACCACGTAGTAGACCGGGATGCCGAGTTCCGCATTGGGCAGCGAGATGTCGACCAGGGTCGCGCCCATCGAACGGTAGGTCTCGAGGGCGCCACGTACCGCGCGTTCCACGTCCGGTTGCATCCCGGCGGCGAAGAATTCCTTGGGCACGCCGATCCGCAGGCCGGCCACCGGTCGCGCCAGGTCGCGCGTGAAGTCTTCCTCGGGGCGATCGACGCTGGTCGAATCGTTGGGGTCGAAGCCGCACATCGCCGAGAGCACCCAGGCGGCGTCCTCGGCCGAGACGGTCATCAGCCCTGCGGTATCCAGGCTGGATGCGAACGCGATCATGCCCCAGCGCGACGGCCGGCCGTAGGTCGGCTTGGTGCCGGTGATGCCGCAGAATGCCGCCGGCTCGCGGATGGAGCCTCCGGTGTCGGTCGCGGTGGCCACCGGCGCGATGCGTGCGGCCACTGCCGCAGACGAGCCGCCGGAGGAACCCCCGGGGACTGCCGCGGTATCCCACGGGTTGAGTACCGGCCCGTAGGCGCTGTTCTCGTTGGACGAACCCATCGCGAACTCGTCGCAGTTGACCTTGCCCAGGGTCACCATGCCGGCCTTCGCCAGGCGCTCGACCACGGTGGCGTCGAACGGGCTCATGTAGCCCTCGAGCATGCGACTGGCGGCGGTCGACGCGAAGTCGCGGGTGACGAAGATATCCTTGTGCGCGATCGGGATGCCGAGCAGCGGACCCGTCTCGCCGAGGCTGCGCCGCGCATCGGCTGTCCGCGCCTGGGCCAGCGTCACCTCGGGCCGGACATCGAGGAAGGCGTTCAGGCCGCGATGCTGCTCGATGCGATCGAGGAAATGCCGGGCCAGATCGAGCGCGGAGATCTCGCGCGCCGCGAGCCGCTTCGCCAGCGTGGCCAGCGGCAACTGGTGCAGGGCATCGGTCATCGGGTCACTCGATCACGCGCGGCACCAGGAACAGCCCGTCCTGGCGGGCCGGCGCGTTGCACATGTTGCGCTCACGGTCGGGAATGTCGGTGACGGCATCGGTGCGCAGGCGCTGGGCGCCGCCGATCGGATGGGACATCGGCTCGATACCCTCGGTATCGACCGCACGCATGCGCTCGATCATGCCAAAGATGTCATTGAGCTGCGCCAGCGTACGCGCGGCTTCGTCATCGGTGATCGCGAGGCGCGCGAGCTGCGCGATGCGCTGGACGTCTTCCTGGCAAAGCGGCATTGAAAGCGGACGAAGAGCTGGGAGGTGGCGGAGGGCGGGTCGGACGGACCTGCAGACCGGCGCTTCGGCCCGTGGAGCGAAGCCCGGGAACGGGATCGGGGGGCCCGCAGCGAAGGGCTGGACGACGCCGATCCGGAGTATCATAACGCAGTTGATGTTCTACCCCTTGCAACTGCCAGTCGACCGCTCAGCCCGCAGTACCGGCGCCCCACGTCAAATCGCGCAGCCCAGC
>JBILGF010000240.1:0-5394 GCA_044351195.1 Burkholderiales bacterium | reverse complement strand
TGAGCGGCGAGCACCTGGTGCTGGTGTTCGCCTCGCTCGCCCTGTCGGTGCTTGCCGGCATCCCGCTCGGCATCTGGTGCGCGGGCAGCGCGGCCGCACGGCGCTGGGTGCTGCCGGCGGTCGGACTGGTGCAGACGATCCCCTCGCTTGCGCTGCTCGCCTTCCTGATCACGCTCTATGCGCGCATCGGCATGCTTCCGGCATTGACCGCGCTCTTCCTCTACGGTCTGTTGCCGATCGTGCGCAATACCTGCGCCGGTCTGGAGGCGATCCCGCAGTCGCTGCGCGATTCGGCGCAGGCCCTCGGGCTGCCGCGCCGGGCCTGCCTGCTGCGCATCGAGCTGCCGCTGGCGCTGGGTGCGATCCTCGCCGGCATCCAGACTTCGGCGGTGATCAATGTCGGCACCGCCACCATCGCCGCCTTCATCGGTGCGGGCGGCTACGGCGAGCGCATCGCCACCGGCCTCGCGCTGAACGACGGCATGCTGCTGCTCGCCGGTGCACTGCCTGCCGCCGCGCTGGCCCTGCTGGTGCAACAGCTCTTCACCGCACTGGAGCGCCGCCTGGTGGCACCGCCGCTGCGCGCCGGCGCGCGCACCCGGGAGGCCGGGGCGATCACTTCTTCCTGAGGTAGAAGGTGAATTCGCCGGCGGCCTCGGAGGCCCCGAGCAGCGGGTGTCCGGTCTGCCGGGCGAAAGCCTGGAAATCCTTGGTGGCCCCGGGATCGGTGGACACCACCTTGAGCACCTGCCCCGACAGCAGTTCGTTCAGGGCCTTCTTGGTGCGCAGGATCGGCAGCGGGCAGTTCAGGCCACGCGTGTCGAGTTCGCGGTCGGATTCGATCGATTCGGTCATGTGTTCTCCCCGCCGCCGCTGCAATGGGCCGATTCTAACCAACCTGCCGGGGTGCGCAAGCCTGCGCGCGCGCCCCCGGCGATCAGCCCTTGCCTTTGCCCGGCAACTGCTGCGCACGCAGTTCGCGCAGGCGCGACTCGGCCGCGGACAGCTCGAAGAAATCGCCATCCCCCACCTTGAGTGCATTGCGCAACTGTTCGATCGCCAGCGCGCGGTTTCCCAGCAGCACGTTGGCCTCGGCCTGCGCCCGGCCCTGCGCCAGCACCCGGCCCAGCTCGGAATAGGCTCGCGCCTGGATGAAGAACAGCCGGTGGTCGGACGGGAAATACCGCAGGCTGTCGGTGGCCAGCCTGAGCGCCTCGGCCGGCCGGCCCAGACGTATCAGCACGTCGGCATGGTCGTAGACCAGCGCAAGGTAGCGCGGATGCTCGAGCAGTGCGGCCTGATACAGCGCCGATGCCCCCTTCAGGTTGCCGGTGGCCACCAGCAGGTCGCCCTCGAGGGCGTCGATCATCGGCAGGCGCGGTGCGACCGCACGCAGCGCGCGCAGTTCCTGCTGCGCCCGTGGGTACTCGCGGTTGCGCATCAGCGCATGCACCAGACCGAAGCGCTGTGCCGCCTCGCTGATGAATGCACGCTGCTTCAGGCCGGCATCGAACGCCGCGACGGCATCGCGCGGTGCGCCCTGCATCGCGAGCAGCCGGGTGCGGATGAACTGGAACTCGGGGGCGTCGGGCACCTGCCGGTAGGGCAGCGCGTCGATGCGGTTCAGTGCATCGGCGATCCGCTCGGTGGTCATCGGATGGGTGCGCAGGTAGGGCGGGGCGGAGGTCTCGAAGCTGCGCGTCGCCCGCTGCAGGCGCTCGAAGAACGAGGACATGCCACGCACGTCGAAACCCGACTGCTCGAGGATGGACAGCCCGACCCGGTCGGCATCGCGCTCCATGTCGCGGGTGAAGTTGAGCTGGCTCTGCACCACCGCAGCCTGGGCACCGACGATCGCCCCTTGCGCGAGTTGCGGGTTCGAACGCGCGGCAAGCAGCGCCAGCGCCATCGCCACGATCGAGCCGATCTGCACCTGCTGCTGGTTGGCGACCAGGCGTGCGATATGCCCCTGCGTGACGTGGGCGATTTCGTGGGCGATCACCGCCGCCAGCTCGGATTCGGTCTGCGCGGTGGCGATCAGCCCGGTGTGTATACCGACGAAGCCGCCCGGCAGCGCAAACGCGTTGATCGCCGGGTCGTCCATCACGAAGAATTCGAACGCGATCCGGGCATCCGGACTGTTGGACGCCAGCCGGTAGCCGAGGCTGGCCAGGTAGGCGTTCAGTTCCGCGTCATCGAGGTAACCCCGGTGGGCGCGCACCTCGCGCATCACCTCGACGCCGAGCTGGCGCTCCTGCACGCTCGACAGCACGCTGCGCGAGGCATCGCCCAGGTCGGGCAGGTCGCTGGCGCCGGCCAGCGGCACCGAGATCGCCACCGCCAGCGCGCAGGCACGCAGCACCCGGCCGAGCGACGGTGCGGGCAGGCTGACGAGGGGCTCGGGCAGCCCGGCTACCGTCCGTCGCTCCACGCGTGCAGCCCACGGCCATGACCTCCCCCTCGGCACCTTCCACCGCTACCGCGCCCGTCGCGGCAGACCTCACCCACTTCGATGCCGAAGGCCGCGCCGTGATGGTCGACGTGGGTGCCAAGCCGGAAACCGCGCGCCGCGCGCGCGCCACTGGGCGTATCGCCATGCAGCCGGCGACGCTGGCCCGCATTCGCGCCGGCGCCATCGGCAAGGGCGACGTGATCGGCATCGCACGCCTGGCCGCGATCATGGCGGCGAAGCGAACCGCAGACCTGATACCGCTGTGCCATCCGCTGCCACTGACCAGGGTCGAGGCCGAATTCGAACTCGACGACACCGACCACTCGGTCGGCTGCACCGTGGTGGCCGAGACGGTCGGGCGCACCGGCGTCGAGATGGAAGCCCTGACCGCGGTCAGCGTCGGGCTGCTCACCATCTACGACATGTGCAAGGCGATCGACCGTGGCATGACGATATCGGGCATCGGGCTGGTCGAGAAATCCGGTGGCCGCAGCGGCCTGTGGGTGCGGCCGTGAGATCCCCGACGCACCATGGCATGAGCCCGCTGGCGCGGCCCGTGCCGGCCAACCGCCGGCGGCTGCTGCAGGGCGGTGCCGCCGCATTCGTCCTGGCGGCGCCGGGCACGGCACCGCTGGCGCTGGCCCAGCCGTCCGCACTGTCGGTGGCCGACTGGAACAAGGCCGGCTTCGAAGCCAGGACCGCTGCCGAGGCCGTGCGGCATCTGGGCGCCGGCCCGGCCACGAGCAGCAAGGACATCCTGATCGACATCCAGGACGTGATCGAGAACGGCGCGCGTACCCGCATCGAAATCACCAGCCGGATTCCGGACACCCGGGCGCTGTCGATCATCACCGACCGCAATCCGCATCCGCTCGCGGCCACCTTCACCTTCGGCCAGGGCACCTACCCGTATGTGTCCACCCTGATCAAGGTCGCCGAATCGGGCACGGTGCGCGTGATCGTCTCGGCCGGCGGGCGGCTCCATGTCGCCAGCCGCGAGGTGAAGACCACCCTCGGCGGCTGCGGCTAGCCGCTGCTGCACGAGCCCCCGGAAGGAATCCTGCCATGGCCGAAGCCACCACCCGGATCACCGCCCGCCTGCGGGCAGACTTCGTCGACATCCGCGCACTGGTCATGCACCCGATGGAGACCGGGAACCGGCGCGATGCGAAGGGGCAACTGGTGCCGCTGCACTTCATCCAGCGGCTGCAGATCACGCACAACAGCCGTGTCGTGCTCGACGCCCAGTGGAGCCAGGCGGTCGCACGCGATCCGTTCATCGGCATCCGGGTGCGCGGCGCGCAGGCAGGCGACCGCATCGCGCTTGCCTGGGTGGATAACCGCGGGGTGCGCGAGAGCGCCGAGACGGTAGTGACGGCCTGACTGGCTGGCTGGCGCTGGCTGGCTGGCTAGCGCGGCGCCTGCCGCAGGAATCGCACCCGCTCGATATCCACCGCGTCGGTGAGCCAGCCGTGCGCCCAGAAGCGGGTGAACCGCGGGCGTTCCTCCGCTTCGGCCTGCAGCCGGTCGAGTTGCAGGTAGAGCGATCGCGCCTCGGGCGCGGCGCCATGGAACAGGGCGATCATCGCCGCAGCCACCACCAGCACCGTGAAGCGGCCCGGCCAGGGCCTGCGCACCGCCACCGCCACCGCGGGCGGCAGCAGGCAGGCTGCCGCCCATCCGGCGATGCCCGCCAGCATCAACTGCGTGTACGGCATCACGATCACACCGTCCACCAGCGCGTGAATGGCGGCCCCGGTCAGCGCGATGGCGAGCGCAACCCCCACCAGCCGCTCGGCACCATCATCCGTCGGGGGATGCGCGACCTGCCGGCGCAGGCCCGCCGACAAGCCAGCCGCGGCACCGAACACCACGACGCCCATCAGCAGGGCCGCTGGCACACCCCACTCGGCTGCAATCTGCAGCGGTGCGTTGTGCGGATGCGCGGCCACCGGGTTCACGTCCAGGGCGAGGCCCATCGGGCCGGTGCCGAGCAGGGGAAACTGGCTGATCCATCCCACGGCTCTCGACCACAGCACCTCGCGCAGGCTCAGGCCGAACGGCTGCGCCAGGCGTCCGAACGAGCCCTCCCTCACGCCACCCTGCCAGCCCTCGACCAGCAGCGGCGGCAGCGCGTAGAACATCGCGTAGAACACCACCGCGCTGCAGCACAGGGCCGACAGCAGGGCCCGCAGCAGCGGCCGGCAGGGCGGTCGAAACACGACCAGCACCACCAGCGTGGCCGCCAGCCAGGCATACCAGGTGGCGCGGCTCGCGGTGAGCAGCGCCAGCACCAGGCTCATCACGAGCACGGCAAACGCCACCGCCCGCCAGCGCGCCGGGAATGCCGGATACACACAGGCGGCCAGCAGCAGCGGCAGCGCCATCGTGTGGAACTGCCCGAGGAAGCGGGGGTTCGAGAACCCGCCGCGATACAGGTTGTCGACCACGAAGCCGGCGCCGGAAAACAGCGCCGCCGCATAGGCGCTCAGGAACTGCACGACCAGCACGCTGCCGGCAGCCACCACCAGCGCCAGCGCGAGGGCATCGAAGCCACGTGTCGACTGCCGGGCTGCCATCACGCTCGTGACGAGCAGCGCCAACAGGGCAAACAGCGCGACCTCAAGCAGCCCGAACCGGGGAAAGCCGCTCCAGATCGCCGACACTACCCCCAAGGCGAGCGCTGCCAGCCATGCGCGCGCGGTACGCGAGCCGAACCGGCCGGCCTGGGCCCGCAGCCGATCGCGCAACCCGCCATCGAGCAGAAAGGCCGTCCCGGCCGCCAGCAGCAGCAGACACTGCAGCATGCGCTGCCAGTCATGCCATTCGCGCAGGCCGAAGCCACGCCAGGCAATGGCCACAAGGAGACAGAGCGCGGTGCCGAGGGCCACCGCCTGCGCGGTGGTTGGAGACGGGCGTGTCATGAGGGTTCGGAGGGGATA
>JBILGF010000433.1:0-3075 GCA_044351195.1 Burkholderiales bacterium | reverse complement strand
CGCGCGTCATCGATCCATTCCCGTACGCGTGCCAGTAAGGTCGGATCGACCACATCGAGTCGGGGTGCGGGATCGGCAGACGGTCCAGGGTCCATGTTTCGATCCTGCCTGGCCACCCGGGTTCAGCGCACCCGCACCACGATCTTGCCCACCATCGCGCTCGATTCCATGCAGTCGCGCGCGGCCGGGATCTCGTCGAAGGTGAACTCGCGGTCGATCACCGGGTCGAAGCTGCCGGCGGCGATCGCGGGCAGCACCTCGCGCGCGAAGCCGGTCGCTGCCTCGGCCTTCTCCTCCAGCGTGAGCCGCGCGTTCGAGATGCCGAAGATCTCGAGACGTCCCGCGTGCACGGCGCCCAGGTCGATCTCGGCGCTGAGCGCGCCGTCGACATAGCCGACCACCGCGATGCGGCCCTTGCGTGCTGCGGCCCGGATGCATTCGGCGAACTGCGTGCCGCCGACCAGGTTCACCGCGAGGTCGGCGCCATGCCCGCCGGTGGCTTCCATCACCCGCGCGGCGAAGTCGCCGCCCCGGGTGTTGATCGCGACATCCAGCCCGAGCGCCTTGATCCGTTCCAGCTTGGCGGCCGAGCCCGAGGTGCCGATCGACTTCGCGCCAAGCAGCTTCGCCAGTTGCACGCAGGCGACCCCGGCGCCCGCCGACACGCCGGTGATCAGCAGCCATTCCCCTTTCGTCAGCCTGCCATAGGGCGGGTAGAGCATCTCGTAGGCGGTGATGTAGGAAATCGGGATCGCGGCGGCCTGCTGCCAGCTCAGGCGCTCGGGCATCGGCATCACCTGCGCGACATCCAGCGTCGCGTAGTCGGCGAAGCCGCCGCGGCAGCGGCCGAACACGCGGTCGCCAGGCTTCCAGCCGGTGACGGCCGAGCCGACCGCATGCACGATGCCCGAGGCTTCGTTGCCGCCGATCTTCTCCGGCCCGCCATGCACGGCGCCGCCGACGACCAGCTCGCCACGGTTGAGCGCGGAGGCCTGGACCTCGATGATCACCTCGCCCGGCTTCGGCTGCGGGACGGGCACTTCGCGGTACTCGATGACCGCCTTGTGGTCGCGGGTGACGATCCAGCATGATTTCATGGGTGGTTCTCCTCTCGTGTCTTCGGTCACTTGCCCTCTGCGCTGCCTGTCGCGGGCAGGTCCTCGAGCGTCTCGGCCATCAGCAGCAGGGCGGCTGCAGCGAACGCCTGCATGTTGCCCGGGCGGTCGGTGCTGCCGGTCTCGATCGTGCGCGAGCGTTCGCCGACCGCGCCCGGCAGTGCGTCGAGGCCCGGCCCGGCCACCGCGATGCATGCATGGCCCGCGGCGTCGCCGTAGCGGTTCCCGGTGGGGCCGGCGGCACCGCTCTCGCCCAGCCCCCAGTCGGTCTCGAAATGGCTGCGCAGCGTCTGCGCCTCGAACCGCGCATACGCCTCGGTCGCGGCGCGCATCGAGTCGAGCTTGGCCAGGTCGACCGCCTTCAGCGACAGCAGCGCGTGGCGGGTGTAGATCACCAGCCCGCCGCGGCAGTAGGCCGACGCACCGGGTACAGCCAGCAGTGCGGCGGTGATCAGTCCGCCGGCGGCGGACTCCCCGACCGCGATCGTCTGGCGGCGTGCCTTCAGTTGCACGGCGACACGGATGGCGAGTTCGGCCAGCGGCTGGATCATCGGGAGCTCTTTCGTACGGATCGGCCTGCGGGGTGATTGCCGGTGCGCGCGTCGGCAGGCAAGGGCGACGCGCGAGTGTAAGGCCTGCACTGCGTGTGGTGCGCCGCGCACGCGTGCCGGCCGGGTGCTCGTGGCGGGCCAGCGCGCCCCTCAGGGCGCGGAGTGGACGCGGCGCAGCAGGATGTCCACCCGCGACTCGCCGGCATCGCGCAAGACCGGATGGATCGTGTCGGAGGCGAACCAGAGCCGGCCATCGACGAGAATCCGTGCGCGTACCGAGTAGCGCGCGCGCGGATCGAGCCGCGCCGGGTCGTACTCGATCGAGAACGGGATCGGCACACCGGCCGGTTTCAACCCGATGCGGGCGAGCACCACGGCCGGCGCGCCAGCTTTCGAGACGTCCTCGATCACCGCCTCGAACTCGGCGCCCGGCGGCAGCGCGATGCGCTCCCGGTAGGTCGCGGTGCCGGAGACGACAGGTCGAGGCGCAGCAGCCCCGGAGACCGTGTCCGCTACCGGCTGCCGCGCGGGCGGCTGCAGGGCGCTGGCGCTGCAGCCCGACAGCATCATCGCGAGCAGCACCACCGGGGTGGCGCAGCCGATGCCCCGGCGCTCAGGCCATGAAGTCATAGCGCGTCCCGGCAGAGTTGTAGATCACCCGCCCTGGCAGCCGCCGCTGCAGTTGCTCGATCATCGCGATTCCGGTGCAGTGCATCGGCACGATCAGGTCGGGGTTGCAGGCGGCGAGCCCTTCCACGGTCTGCGCGATGCGTTCGGCCGGGGCCCCCGACAGGTGGAAGCCGCCGACGATCGCATGCACCCGGTCGATGCCGGTGGTCTCCATCGCATGCAGGACGGTGTTCACCACGCCGGCATGGCCACAGGCGGTGAGCACGACCAGCCCCTTGCCGCGCAGGTGATAGACCAGCGCCTGCTCGCCGGGCAACTCGTCGACGATATCGACGCCGTCCTTCTCGACACGCCAGATCGAGGCACCGGTCTCGTAGGCGGTGCGGCGCCGGATCTCGCCGGAGAGCATCGCCTGCTCGCCGAGCAGCTCCGGCGTGCGCACCTTCACGATCTCGATCCGCTGGCCGGCCACGAACGCCTCGTCGAGCTGGCCCATGTCGGCACCGGGTCCCTGCGGCGGGCGGCGCAGCCGGTGCAGGAACGCGTCCTCGCCCGCGTACAGGCGCAGCTCGTCGCGCAGGGCGTCGCGCTTCTCGGACAGCAGGCCAGGCAGGCCGCCGAAGTGGTCCCAGTGGCCGTGCGACAGCACCAGCGCGCGGATCTGCTTCAGGTCTACCCGGTAGTCCTCGGTCAGCAGCGCGAGGTTGTGCAGGTATACGAGCGGCGAGGCAGCGAAATCGAACAGCAGCGAAAAGGTGTCCTGCCCGATGCGCGACTCG
>JBILGF010000081.1:0-9161 GCA_044351195.1 Burkholderiales bacterium | reverse complement strand
AGGACACCGGCTGCCGGGGCCGGCGCTGCGCCGGGCCTTCGTCCTTGAGCAGCGGATCGAGGTAGTTGTCGACCACGCTGGTCAGCCGCAACTGGTCGATTTCGGGAAGTCGCATCGAGGTGTCCTTTCCGGAGGGGCGTCACTGCAACGGCACGTCACAGTTGCGGCGCGTCGCTGCTACCGGTCGCCATTCTAGCGGTCCGGCCCGGTCCTGCCGGTACAATGACCAGCCTCGACACACCTGGGCAGGGCTCGCGCATGGCTGCAGTGTTTCCGTTTTCGGCGATCGTCGGTCAGGACGAAATGAAGCTCGCGCTGCTGATCGCCTCGGTCGATCCGTCGGTCGGGGGCGTGCTGATCTTCGGCGATCGCGGTACCGGCAAATCCACCGCGGTGCGCGCACTGGCGGCGCTGCTGCCGACGATGCGCGCGGTGGTCGGCTGTCCGTACGGGTGCGATCCGGCGAAGGTGGCCGGCCTCTGTGGCGCCTGCGACGGTTCGACGCCGGGATCGCCCGGGTCTCCGAAGGCGAAAGTCGCTGCCGCGGCAAAGGCGGGTGCCGAGCCGAAGAGCCATGCCGTGCCGGTGCCGGTGGTCGACCTGCCGCTGGGCGCGACAGAAGACCGCGTGGTCGGTGCACTCGACCTCGAACGGGCCCTCGCGCACGGGCAGAAGGCCTTCGAGCCGGGGCTGCTCGCGCGTGCCAATCGCGGCTTCCTGTATATCGACGAGGCCAACCTGCTGGAAGACCACCTGGTCGACCTGCTGCTCGACGTGGCCGCATCGGGCGAGAACGTGGTCGAGCGCGAAGGCCTGTCGATCCGCCATCCGGCGCGCTTCGTGCTGGTCGGCAGCGGCAACCCGGAGGAAGGCGAACTGCGGCCGCAACTGCTCGACCGCTTCGGCCTGTCGGTCGAGGTGAAGACCCCGACCGACCTGCCCACCCGCATCGAGGTGGTGCGCCGGCGCGATACCTTCGAGCGCGATCCGGCGGCATTCATCGCGGCCTGGGACAAGGAGGACGCGAAGCTCAGGCGCAGGCTCACCGCGGCACGCAGCCGTCTGGCCGCGGTGGAGGTACCCGACCGCGTGCTCGAACAGGCGGCCGCACTGTGCATGGCGCTGGGCACCGACGGCTTGCGCGGCGAGCTCACGCTGATGCGTTCAGCGCGCGCCCTGGCAGCCTTCCAGGGTGACCGCTCGGTCGGCGACAGCCACCTGAAGCGCGTCGCGGCGCCCGCTCTGCGGCACCGGCTGCGCCGCAATCCGCTCGAGGACGCGGGGTCGGCGAGCCGGATCGAACGCGCGATCGCCGAGCGGTTCGGGGCCTGAGCGATGCCCGGGCCGGCACCGGGGCCTGGCGCAGCCTTGCCGGACAGACCGAATCCGCCTGCGCCGGAGGGCAGGCCGACGCGGCCGGCCATGCGCAGTGCATGGGCCGACGCCATGGATGCGCTGGCCTTGTTCGCTACCGATCCCCATGGCCTGGGCGGGGTGCTGTTGCGCGCGCGCGCGGGCCCGGTGCGCGATCGCTGGCTCAGCGGGCTGCGCGAGGCACTGCCGTCCTCGGCGCCGGTACGCCGTGTCCCGCTGCAGATCGGCGATGGCCGGCTGCTCGGTGGCCTCGACCTCGCGGCGACGCTCGATGCCGGCCGCCCGGTGGCCGAGCGAGGGCTTCTGGCGGAGGTCGACGGCGGGGTCGCCCTGGTGGCAATGGCCGAACGCATCGAGACCGGTGTCGCCGCGAAGATCGCCGCGGCGCTCGACCATGGCGAGATCCGCATCGAGCGCGACGGCTTCAGCACCCTGCTGCCGAGCCGTTTCGGCGTGGTTGCACTCGACGAGAGTGCGAACGATGACGAGTCGGTGCCGGCGACGCTGGTCGAACGGCTCGCCTTTCTGGTCGATCTCGGCGACCTGCCCTTGCGCGAGGCGATCGAACCGCCGCCCGATCGTGAATGCATCGACGCCGCACGGATCCGCCTGCCAACGGTGACGCTCGACGACGCACTGCTCGAGGCGCTGTGCAGCACGGCGCTGGCACTGGGCGTCGACTCTCCGCGCACGACGATAGCGGCGGTGCGCGCCGCCAGGGCAGCGGCGGCCCTGGACGGGCGCGACCACGTGGTCGAGGCGGACGCGACGCTGGCGGCCCGGCTGGTGTTCGCACCGCGGGCGACCCGGATGCCGGCGGATCCGGAGGCGGAGGCCGATGCCGAGCCCCCGGTCGAAGACCCGCCGCCGCCACCGCCACCGGAAGACGCGCGCGACGACGAGCCCCCGCCCGATGACGACACTCCGGCGGAAGACCGGCCCCTCGACGACCGTGTGCTCGAGGCGGTGAAGGCCGCGATCCCCGGCGGCCTGCTCGCGCTGCTGCAGTCAGGTCTGCAGCCGAAGGTCGCACGTTCGGCCGGCGGCCGGTCCGGCGCGACGCAGCGCGGGCAGCGCCGTGGCCGCCCGGCGGGTTCGCGTCCCGGCGACCCGCGCAGCGGACAGCGGCTGGCCCTGGTGGACACCCTGCGCGCAGCCGCGCCGTGGCAGCCGCTGCGCCGGCGTGAGCGCGCTGCAGCTCCTGGCGGCGCTGCGCGCGCCGGACGCATCGACGTGCGGCGCGACGACTTCCGGGTGCAGCGCTACCGCGAGCGTGCGCAGACGACCACCATCTTCGCCGTGGACGCGTCCGGCTCGCAGGCGCTCAACCGGCTGGCCGAAGCCAAGGGCGCGGTGGAACTGCTGCTGGCCGACTGCTACGTGCGGCGCGACCAGGTCGCGCTGATCGCCTTCCGCGGCCCGGGCGCCGAGATCATGCTGCCGCCGACGCGATCGCTCACGCGGGCGAAGCGTTCGCTCGCCGGGTTGCCCGGCGGCGGCGGCACGCCGCTGGCGGCCGGCATCGATGCCTCGCGCATGCTGGCCGATTCGGTGCGGCGCAAGGGCGACAGCGCGGTGCTGATCCTGATCACCGATGGCCGCGGCAACCTCGCCCGGGATGGCAAGCCCGATCGCGAGCGTGCGCAGGCCGATGCGCTGCAGGCGGCGAGCGAACTGCGTCTGTGCGGGGTACAGGCGCTGCTGATCGATACCGGGCCGCGGCCGCAGCCAGCTGCGGAGAAGATCGCTGCTGCGATGGGCGCGCGTTACCTGGCCCTGCCCTATGCCGATTCCGCCGCGCTCTCGGGTGCGGTGAAGCAGGTGGTGGCGAGCGAAACGGCAGCGTCCCGCCCGCGTCCCGGGCGCGCCCCATGACCCGCGTCCGCGCGGCGCTCGACTGGGAGACCGAGGGCGCCGACTGGCCGCATCGCGCCGCCAGCCGCTTCGTCGAATGCGGCGGCCTGCGCTGGCATGTGCAGGTGCTTGGTGACGTCGCGGCCGGACGCCCGGCGATCCTGCTTCTGCACGGGACCGGCGCAGCCACGCATTCCTGGCGGTCGCTGGCGCCGCTGCTGGCCGGGCATTTCACCGTGATCGCACCCGATCTGCCCGGCCACGGTTTCACCGGGACACCCGTGGATGCCGACCTGTCGTTGCCAGGCATGGCCGGATCGGTGGCGCAACTGCTGGTGGCGCTGCGTGCTTCGCTCGGTGTGCAGCCTGCGTGGGCAGCAGGCCATTCCGCCGGCGCCGCGGTGCTCGCACGCATGTGCATCGATGGTTTGCTGGACCTGCGCGGACTGGCCGGCATCAACGCGGCCATGCTTCCGCTCCAGGGGCTGGCCGGCCAGTTCTTCCTGCCGGCTGCAAGACTGCTCGCGGCGAGCCCGGTCGTGCCCAGGCTGTTCGCCTGGCGCGCGGCCGGCGGGGCGGTGACCGAACGGATGATCCGCGGCACGGGTTCGATCCTCGATGCCGAGGGGATCGCCCTGTATGCAAGGCTGGTGCGCAACCCCGGCCATGTCGCGGGCGTGCTGCGGATGATGGCCCACTGGGACCTCGCCACGCTCGAGCGCGACCTGCCGCGGCTGCCCTGTCCGCTGCTGCTGATGGCGGGTACCAGCGACCGTACCGTACGGCCAGGCGACGCGCTGCGCATCCGCGATCGCGTGCCCGGCACACGCATCGTCGACCTGCCCGGGCTCGGCCATCTGGCCCATGAAGAGCGGGCCGGGGAGGTTGCCCGGCACCTGCAGAACTTCTTCGACGACTGCGCGGCGAGGGCCTGACCGTGCCCATTGCGCCCGCTTCCCGCTGAGATCGCGCACATGGACGCCGGGCTGGGCAAGCTGGTCGAACTGCTGCTGGTGGTGGGCGGGGTACTCGCCTTCGGCCTCTGGCAGCTGCGTTCGGTAGGCCGCGACCGGCGCGCCCGCCTTGAACGCGAGGCGGCCGAGGCCAGGGGTCGGGGACACGATGCGCCGGCCGGAGAGGGCAGAGATTCCGATTGACGCGGTGGGGGCAACATGTCTAAAGTGCGTGACACTCTGGATGACAACCCAGCCTGACGGATCGGCGCCGTAGCGCAAGCCATGCATCCGCTGCTGGGACATCCGGCCAGTGCCCGAATGATCCCCGAGGAGCGGAAATGGACCCGTTGAACCGAATCGAGCAGGCCCTGTCATGCGCGATCGAACAGTCGCTCGCAGTGGCCGTGGCGCAGGCACAGGAGCCCGGCTGCCCGCCGCGTCTGGCCGCAGCGATCCGCTATTCGGTGTTCCCCGGCGGGGCCCGCATCCGTCCGCGCCTGACCCTGGCCGTCGCCTGCGCCTGCGGCGAAGATAACCCCGAGATCGCGGAATCGGCCGCGGCTTCGATCGAACTGCTGCACTGCGCATCCCTGGTCCATGACGATCTGCCCTGCTTCGACGATGCGCCGACCCGTCGCGGCAAGCCGTCGGTGCACCGCGCATTCGGCGAGCGTCTTGCCGTCCTCGCGGGCGACGCGCTGATCGTGCTGGCGTTCCAGACGCTGGCCCGTGGCTGCGGTGCCGCCCCGCGCCGGCTCGGCCCCCTGATGAACATCATCGGCCGTGCCGTCGGCATGCCATCGGGCATCGTCGCGGGACAGGCCTGGGAGTGCGAATCGCATGTCGCGCTGGCTGAATACCAGCGGGCGAAGACGGGTGCACTGTTCGGCGCCGCGACGATGGCGGGCGCGGAAGCGGCCGGCCACGAGTCGCTGCCATGGCGCAAGCTGGGCGAACGTCTGGGCGAGGCGTTCCAGGTCGCCGACGACATCCGTGACGTCTGCTCGACCGAAGCCGAACTGGGCAAGCCGATCGGCCAGGACAAGCGCCTCGGCCGTCCGAACTCCGTCGCCCACATGGGCGTCACTGCGGCAGTCGCACACCTCGACCGGCTGATCGCGGAAGCCGTCGATTCGATCCCCGCCTGCTCCGGCGCCGCCGGCCTCAAGGCAGTGATCCAGATGGAAGCCCAGCGCTTCCTGCCGTCGGAACTCGCGCAACGCGCCGCGTGAGCCGAAGGCATGCGTGCGACGCGCCTCGGGCGGCCAGCGCCTGGCCGCGGCACATTGCACGCGGCCAGCGACCGCACGCACCGACGACGGGCTGAACGGACAGACGCCACATGGACGCCGCATTGAGCTGGACCGACCGCTGGCTCGCCACGCGCGACCGCCTGGTCTCCAGCGAACGATTCCAGCGCTGGGCGGCGTCGTTCCCGCTGACCCGGCCGTTTGCGCGCCGTCGTGCGCGCGAGCTGTTCGACCTGTGCGCCGGGTTTGTCTATTCCCAGGTGCTGCTCGCCTGCGTTCGACTCGACCTGTTCGGCATCCTGCAGGCCTCGCCACTCGATGCCCGCGCACTGGCGCTGCGGTTGTCCCTGCCGGAGGATGCGACCGATCGCCTGCTTGCCGCTGCCGCCTCGCTGCGGCTGGTCGAGCAGCGCAGCGACGGCCGCTACGGGCTCGGCGTGCTTGGCGCCGCGCTGGTCGGCAACCCGGGCGTGGTGGCGATGATCGAACACCATGCGCTGCTCTACGCCGACCTGCGCGACCCGGTGGCGCTGCTGCGCGGCGAGCGTGATCGTACCGAGCTGGGCCGCTACTGGGCCTACGCCGGCAATCCCGACGCCGCGGCCCTCGCGCCGGAACAGGTCGCGGACTACTCGCGCCTGATGGCCGATTCGCAACCGCTGGTCACCCGCGAGATCCTGGCCGCCTACCCGCTGCGCCGGCACCGGCGCCTGCTCGATGTCGGTGGCGGCGACGGCAGCTTCGTCTGTGCGGTCGCGGCCGCGGTGCCCACGCTCGCGCTGCAACTGTTCGACCTGCCTGCAGTCGCCGATCGCGCGTCTGCCCGATTCGCCGCCAGCGGGCTCGCGCAGCGGGCGACGGCCTTCGGTGGAGACTTCCGCCGTGATGCGCTTCCGGCTGGCGCAGACCTGGTCACGCTGGTGCGGGTGCTGTTCGACCATCCGGACGAGACGGTGCTGGAGCTGCTCGCGGCGGTACGCCGGACGATGCCGGCGGACGGCACCCTGCTGATCGCCGAACCGATGGCCGGCACCAGCGGCGCAGAGCCGATGGGGGCGGCGTATTTCGGCTTCTACCTGATGGCGATGGGCCGGGGCCGCTCGCGGTCACCCGCCGACTTCGAGCAACTGCTCGGGCGTGCCGGGTTCACCGACATCCGTCTCGTGCCCACGCCCAGCCCCTTGCAGACCGGCATCCTCGTCGCGAGGCCGAACCCGGATGCCGACCTGTCCGGAGCGATGTAAATGACACTTGACATTCAAAAGAGTCAGAGTAATCTGACACTTCTGAGGTCTAGCCGACAGCGTGTGCTGCGGTTGGCCAGGATCGAACGACGCAGAGGTGGAATGTGGTCAGGGGGGAACGGCGCATGAATGCACTCGCAGTCGTGCTCGAGAAGCCACAGCAGCTGGTGCTGAGCGAGCTCGCCCTCACCGCGCCCACCGAAGAGGACGTCGTCGTCGACATCGAATGGAGCGGCATCAGCACCGGCACCGAGCGCCTGCTCTGGCTGGGCGAGATGCCGCAGTTCCCCGGCCTCGGCTATCCGCTGGTCCCCGGCTACGAGTCGGTCGGCCGCATCGTCGAAGCCGGTCTGTCCTCCGGGTGCAGCGTCGGCGACCGGGTGTTCGTGCCGGGCGCACGCTGCTTCGGTGAGGTGCGCGGCCTGTTCGGCGGCGCGGCATCGACGCTCGTCGTCGCCGGCGCGCGCACGACCCCGGTCGCAGACAGCCTGGGCGAGGACGCCGTGCTGCTCGCGCTGGCGGCCACCGCGCAGCATGCGCTGGCTGCGCCCCACGCGACATTGCCCGATCTCATCGTCGGCCATGGCGTGCTCGGGCGCCTGCTGGCCCGGCTCACGGTCGCCGCGGGCGGGTCGCCCGTGGTCTGGGACACCCATGCCGCGCGGCGCGCCGGCGCGCAGGGCTACGCGGTGATCGACCCGGCCAGCGACGAGCGCCGCGACTACCGCGCCATCTACGACGTCAGCGGCGATTCGAAACTCCTGGACGCGCTGGTGATGCGCCTCGCGGCCGGTGGCGAGATCGTGCTCGCCGGCTTCTACAGCGCGCCGCTGCAGTTCGCCTTCGCGCCGGCCTTCATGCGCGAGGCACGCCTGCGTGTCGCCGCCGAATGGAAGCCGGCCGACCTCGCCGCGGTGACCGCGCTGCTCGCATCGGGCCGCCTGTCCCTCGACGGACTGATCACCCACCGGGAACCCGCGGCACGCGCTGCCTCGGCCTACCGCACTGCGTTCAACGACGCTTCCTGCCTGAAGATGATCCTCGACTGGAGAGCCGTTTCATGAGCCCCACCAACACCGCTGCGTCGGTCGTGCAGTTCGCCATGAAGAACGCGCTTCGCGCAGAGGCGGCGATCGAGCCGGATCCGGTCTCGACCAGCCCCGCGACCAAGGACACGCAGATCATCGCGATCTACGGCAAGGGCGGCATCGGCAAGAGCTTCACCCTGGCCAACCTGTCCTACATGATGGCGCAGCAGGGCAAGAAGGTCCTGCTGATCGGCTGCGATCCGAAGAGCGACACCACCTCGCTGCTGTTCGGCGGCAAGGCCTGCCCGACGATCATCGAGACGTCGTCGAAGAAGAAGCTGGCCGGCGAGCAGGTGTCGATCGGCGATGTCTGCTTCATCCGCGACGGCGTGTTCGCGATGGAACTGGGCGGGCCCGAGGTTGGCCGCGGCTGCGGTGGGCGCGGCATCATCCACGGCTTCGAAACGCTCGAGAAGCTCGGCTTCCACGACTGGGGCTTCGACTACGTGCTGCTCGATTTCCTCGGCGACGTGGTCTGCGGCGGCTTCGGCCTGCCGATCGCCCGCGACATGTGCCAGAAGGTCATCGTCGTCGGCAGCAACGACCTGCAGTCGCTCTATGTCGCGAACAACGTCTGCTCGGCGGTCGAGTACTTCCGCAAGCTCGGTGGCAACGTGGGCGTCGCCGGCCTGGTGATCAACAAGGAAGACGGCACCGGCGAAGCGGCGAAGTTCGCCGAGGCCGTCGGCATCCCGGTGCTCGCCTCCATCCCGGCCAACGACGACATCCGCCGCAAGAGCGCCAACTACGAAATCATCGGCCGCCCCGGCACCCAGTGGGCCCCGGTGTTCGAGGAACTCGCGTCGAATGTCGCCAGCGCGCCGCCGGTACGGCCCAGGCCGCTCACCCAGGACCAGCTGCTGTCGCTGTTCAGCAGCGAGATCACCGGGCGCGACTACGTGATGCAGGCGGCGACCGTCGCCGACATGCTCGGCCGCGAGACGGTCGAGAAGAAGACCCTCGAAGTGGTCTACGACGAGACCTGAGCCGATGGATACCCCCCACCAGCCCGCCGACGTGGATCGCCCCGCGCCAGCCGCCATCCCCGTCACGCTGCATCCGCGCGGTGCGGCGGTGGCGCCCGTTGACGGTGCCGGCTGCCACGGTGGCAAGGACACGATGGAAGCGGCGGCGCGTGCCGCCGGCAAGGGTGGCGCGCTCGACCAGTATGCCCTCGATTATCCGAAGGGCCCGCACGACCAGCCGCAGTCGATGTGCCCGGCCTTCGGCAGCCTGCGCGTCGGCCTGCGCATGCGCCGCACCGCGACCGTGCTGTCCGGGTCGGCCTGCTGCGTCTACGGGCTCACCTTCACCTCGCACTTCTACGGCGCGCGTCGCACGGTCGGCTACGTGCCGTTCAACTCGGAGACCCTCGTCACGGGGCAGCTCTTCGAG
>JBILGF010000479.1:0-2762 GCA_044351195.1 Burkholderiales bacterium | reverse complement strand
TGCCGGTGACTTCGGTGCTGCATTACACCGATGCGTTGCCCCCGCACGAATTGCCGATCGTGGTCACGGGCCTGGCCGAGGAAGAGCTCGGCCAGCACGGCACCGAAGGCGCGATGAAGCGCGCCCATGCGGTACTCGACCCGAACCTGCCGGCGGTGGTCGTCACCGGCTCGATCGCCGAGATGATCGGCGGTGGCGTGACGCCCGAGGGCACGGGCATTGCGCGCTTCCTGCCACGCACGATCGATGAAGACCAGTGGCAGAGCGCGAACCGCGCGATGTACTGGCTGTGGACCGAATACGCCTCCAAGCGTGGCGTGATGCCCGAGCGCCGGCCGGTCAAGGAAGGCGACAAGCCGCGCGTGAACATCCTCGGCCCCAGCTACGGCATGTTCAATTCGCCGAGCGACGTCGCCGAGATCCGGCGCCTGGTCGAGGGCATCGGCGCCGAGGTCAACATGGTGTTCCCGCTGGGCAGCCACCTCGCCGACGTGCGCCGCCTGGTGGATGCCGACGTGAACATCTGCATGTACCGCGAGTTCGGACGCCTGCTGTGCGAGGCGCTCGATCGCCCGTACCTGCAGGCACCGATCGGCCTGCACAGCACGACGAAATTCCTCCGCTCCCTGGGCGAACTGCTCGGGCTCGACCCGGAGCCGTTCATCGAGCGTGAGAAGCACACCACGATCAAGCCGATCTGGGATCTCTGGCGCTCGGTGACCCAGGATTTCTTCGGCACCGCCAGCTTCGCCGTGGTGGCCAACGAGACCTACACCCGCGGCATCCGCCACTTCCTGGAAGACGAACTCGGCCTGCCGTGCACCTTCGCCGTCTCGCGCAAGGCTGGCGCCAAGACCGACAACGAGGCAGTGCGCCAGATGCTGCACGAGAAGGCGCCGCTGGTGATGTTCGGCAGCTTCAACGAGCGCATGTACCTTGCCGAGGTCGGTTCCAAGGCCTCCTACATACCGGCGTCGTTCCCGGGCGCGATCATCCGCCGCCATACCGGCACGCCGTTCATGGGCTATGGCGGCGCCACCTACCTCGTGCAGGAAGTCTGCAACGCGCTGTTCGACGCGCTGTTCCACATGATCCCGCTGGGCACCGACCTCGACCGCGTCGATGCGACGCCGGCACGGTTGCATGCGGAACTGGCCTGGGACGAGGATGCCAAGGCGGCATTCGACGAGCGCGTCGAGGCGGTGCCGGTGCTGGTGCGCATCTCTGCGGCGAAGCAGCTGCGTGACGAGGTCGAACGCACTGCGCGCCATGCCGGCGAGTCGCGCGTGACGCTCGCGCGCGTGCTGGGCGATGACGGCAAGGCCCGTGCGGCGCCGGCAGCCGCCACGCCAGGGCCGGCGGAGCAGTCCGAGCTGGAGCAGCCCGCATGAGCGCATGCACTGCTCGATCAACACGCAACACGCGTCTTTCGATGCGCGCCCGCCCGCATGGCGCAGCGTGCGTCTACACCGGTTCTGTCCAGCGGCATCGGACGGAAGTGTTCGCCGCGACGAACCTGTCGCGGCGGTCCCGCTGCATGCCCCAAAGGCATGCAGTAACAGCCGTTAATCAGGAGGTAACACCAAATGGCTGAACGAAGCTCCATTTCCGGCCTCACGGACAGCGAGGCACAGGAGTTCCATCAGTTCTACATCCAGGGTCTGATCGGCTTCACGGCAATCGCCGTCGTTGCCCATGTCCTGGTGTGGGCCTGGCGTCCCTGGCTCTAGGCCCTGAAAGGAACACGTGATGACAGACCTGACCGCAAGCTCCGTGCAGAGCTTCATGAGGGGTGAATCGAAGTCCTTCGGAATCATCTATGCGGTGAGCTTCGCGATCATTCTCGCGATCGCCCTCGTCGCGCAGAAGTTGGGCTGGCATTGGCGTTCCTGGCTTCCGGGGGCGGAAGGTTCCGAGTCGTTGAATGACGGCGTGAAGGTCGGTGTCTACAACTTCATGTCGCAATTACTTTAGGAGAAAGACTCATGTGGAGAATCTGGCGTTTGTACGACCCCCTGCGGGCCATGGTCGTGCAGGGTGTCTTCCTGTTCTCGCTGGCGGCGATGATTCACCTCATCCTGCTCAGCACGAACAAGTTCAACTGGCTGGACGGTCCGAGTGCGCGTCCGGCAGCCACGCAGAACGCGCCGATGCCGGCGGCCACACCCAAGTAGCACGCAGCAGAAGCACGTTGTACCCCAGGGGGACGAGGCGCCGGCGCAGCCTGCCGGGCCTCGTCCGCCGACCTGGGCGCAGGCAGGGCTTCGGCCCTTCACTACCCATTACCCGCGTGATTCGTACCTGACCCCGATATCGACCGCGATGGTGCCCAAGGCGCCGCACGGCGGGAGGACCCAAGATGGCAATGCTGAGTTTCGAACGCAAGTACCGTGTCCGTGGCGGCACGCTCGTCGGGGGCGACCTCTTCGATTTCTGGATCGGGCCGTTCTACGTCGGCTTCTTCGGCGTGACGACGATGTTCTTCAGCATCCTCGGCACCGCGCTCATCCTGTGGGGTGCATCCCAGGGCCCGACCTGGAACATCTGGCAGATCAACATCGCGCCGCCCGACCTGAAGTACGGGCTGGGTCTCGCCCCCCTGATGGAGGGCGGACTGTGGCAACTGATAACGGTCTGCGCGATCGGTGCCTTCTGTTCATGGGCGCTGCGCGAGGTCGAGATCTGCCGCAAGCTGGGCATGGGCTACCACGTGCCGTTCGCCTTCGCGTTCGCGATCGGCGCCTACGTCACCCTCGTGGTCG
>JBILGF010000238.1:0-5413 GCA_044351195.1 Burkholderiales bacterium | reverse complement strand
GTCGCGATGCTGCCCGCCGACCCGCAGAGCCTGCCGGCACGGCTGGCCGAGGGCTGGTCGGAGTGGTTCCCGCCACATGCGCTCCTGCTGCCGCTGCGCGGACCGGATGGCGTCTTGCGCGCAGTGCTTGTCCTGGCACGCGAGCGTCCGTGGCCGCAGGCGCCGCAGGAAGGAATGCCCGCCGGGTGGCTGGCGGCGACCGCCGGCGCGGCAGGTCACGCCTGGTGGGCGCTGGCTGCGCGGCGCCCGCGGCTCATCGAGCGCTGGCGTGCGGTGGCCCGTTCGCGCCGAGTGCGGATCGCATCGCTCGCGGCGTTGCTGCTGCTGGCGATACCGGTGCGCGAGTACTCGCTCGCGCCCGCTGAAGTGGTCTCGCTGGCCAGTCAGGTCATCGCCGCGCCGCAGGCTGGCGTGATCCGCACGATGCGGGTGGCGCCGAACACGCCGGTGCAGAAGGGAGACGTACTGGCCGAGTTCGATGAAACCAGCCTGCGCAGCCGGCTGTCCGTGGCGCGGGCGTCGATGGCGACCGCACGTGCCGAGTTCCTGCAGTCCTCGCAGCGTGCATTCGACCGGCAGGAAGCGCGTGCCGAGGTCGGCCAGGCCGAAGCGCGGGTGCGCGAACGCGAGGCGGAGATCGCGGCCCTGAACGGCGAGATCGCACGCTTGCAGGTGGTCGCGCCTGCCGCGGGTGTGTTCGTCTATTCCGATCCGGATGACTGGGCTGGAAAGCCGGTGCAGACCGGCGAGCGGATCGGCCTGCTCAGCGATCCGGAGCAGCTCGGGATCCAGGCGTGGGTGCCGGTCGCCGACGCGATCAATCTCACGCCCGGTGCGCCGATGACCCTGTTCCTGCGCGTGGCACCGCTGCAGCCCCTGTCGGGCAGTCTCGACCTCGCGTCCTACCAGGTGGTCGATTCACCCGAGGGGGTTTCCGGATATCGGGTGCGCGGACGTCTGCAGGCTGCAGACGGTGTCGCGCGCGTCGGCTTGCGCGGCACGGTACGGATCGCGGGCGAATGGACGGTCCTCGGCTACCTGCTGCTGCGCAGGCCGCTGGCGGCGGTACGGGAGTGGTGCGGATGCTGATTTCGTCTGTCGCTGCAGCCGACGGCTCGACGCCGGCGGCGCGCAGCGCTGGAACGAAGCCGCCACGCTGGCCTGAGCTGCGCGAGGAACTGCGCCTGCACCGCGCAGGAGACAACCCCGACGGCTCGCCGGCATGGCATGTCGCCGATCCCGTGGCAAACCGTTTCTGCCGCATCGGCTGGCTGGAGTTCGAGATGCTGGTGCGCTGGCACCTCGCGGATGCCGGGAAGATTGCGGCGGCGATTCGTGCGGATACGACCCTGCAGGCCGAGGCGGCGGATGTCGACGCCCTGGTGGCATTCCTGCGTGCGCAGCAACTGCTGCTCGATCCGCCGGCGCCGTCGCTGGCGCCGCGCTTTGGCTGGCGCTGGTGGCTGCAGCACTACCTGTTCGTCCGCTTGCCGCTGGTGCGTCCCGGGCGTGCGCTGGCCTGGCTTGCGCCCCGGCTGGACGTGTTCTGGACCCGCGGCTTCCTGGTGCTGACCGCGTTCGCCGCAGTGACCGGCCTTCTGCTCGCCGCCCGCCAGTGGGACGATGTCCGTGCGAGTGCAGGCGCGCTGCTGAGCTGGCAGGGTGGCGCGACGCTGCTTGCCGCACTTGCGTTCTCCAAGCTGGTGCACGAGCTGTCGCATGCGATCACCGCGACCCGGCATGGCGTGCGCGTCGGGCACATGGGCATTGCGCTCGTCGTGCTGTGGCCCATGGCGTATACGGACACCGGCGAAGGCTGGAAACTCACCCGCGCGCGCCATCGCCTGGCGATCGCCAGCGCGGGCATCGTGGCCGAACTGGCGCTGGCCGCGTGGGCCACGCTGCTGTGGTGCCTGCTGCCGGACGGCGCCGTGCGCCATGCACTGTTCCTGCTGGCGACCACCTCGTGGACCTGGACCCTGCTGGTCAATGCCAGCCCGTTCATGCGCTTCGACGGCTATTTCATATTGTGCGACTGGCTCGATTTCCCCGCCCTGCACGAGCGAGCCGGTGCCTATGCCCGGCGCTGGCTGCGCCACCTGCTGCTGGGCATCGATGCGCCGGTGCCGGAGAGCCTGCCCCCGGGGCGTGGGACACTGCTGATCACCTTTGCGCTGGTGACCTGGCTCTATCGTCTGGTGGTGTTCGTGGGCATCGCGCTGCTCGTCTACCATGTGTTCTTCAAGGCACTGGGTATCCTGCTGTTCGTGGTCGAGATCTGGGTGTTCATCGGGCGCCCGGTCGCGGCCGAGTTTCGAGCCTGGTGGAGTCAACGCGCATCGGTACGGCCTGCCCGCGCGTTCGCGGTGCTGTTCGCCATCGGCCTTTGCGGCATGGCACTGCTGCTGCCCTGGCCGACCCGCGTCCAGGCGCCGGGGGTGCTGCGATCGGCGGGTGAGCAGGCGCTGTTTGCGCCTTACGCAGGCCGCCTGGAACGGTTGTCGGTTGTCGAGGGACAGACGGTGCAGGCCGGCGAGGTACTCGCCGAGCTGCATGCACCGCGCGAGGACGACGAGCGGCGTCGTGCGCTGGTGGTGGCCGAGGGCTACCGTCGCGCTGCAGGCGGCGCTGCCGGCCTTGGGCAGGAGGGCGCTGCGCGCCAGGTCATCGCCGATCGCCAGGGTCAGCGCTGGCGTGCCGAGGCCGGCGCGCGCGCAGCCGAGCTCGCCCGGTTGCGCATCGTTGCCGAGCGTGCGGGCGATATCCGAGATGTCGATCCGCTGCTTGCCCCGGGCAGCTGGGTCGATGCCGCGACGCCGATCGCCTGGCTGGTGAGTGCAAGAGGCTGGCAGGTCGAGGCCCTGGTTGCCGAGGCCGACCTGGCCCGGATCGAGGTCGGCAATGCCGTCACGGTGGTCGTGGTCGGCACGGGCGACCGTCTCTCGGGCCGGGTGATGGCGATCGACACCGCCCGTGTGCAGCGCCTGCCGCATCGCCTGCTCGCGCAAAGCCATGGCGGACCGATCGCGGTCCTGCCGCCCGGCCCGGCTGGCGCACTGCCGCCCGTCGACATTCTCTACAGGGTGCTGATCGAAGGCGATGATGCGATGCCCGGCCGTGTCGCGGTGCGACAGGTCGCGGTCCATGTCGATGCGCGGCCGGACAGCCCCGGGCTTCGCTGGCTGTCGACGCTGGCCGCTGCAGTGTTCCGCCAGAGCGGATTCTGAATGACCAGTATCGGACTCGAATGACACCGATTCGCGCGGTCAGATAACCGGGGCATTATCCGCGGGGGCCGTTCCGCTATTCGACCTGCTCAAGACACCGTCGATTGGCCGCGTATTCGGCGTTTTTTCCCGGGTATTCGAAATAATGCCGGCCATTCCTGTATTGTGATGGTCCGCGAAATTGATTATCTTCATTAATACAGAAACATTAAAAGGTTATAAGCGAATGCCGAAGCTGACCCTCTCCGCCGTTGAAAAACGCATTGCCGCATTGCAAAAAGTCGCCGACAAGCTGAAGAAAAAAGACAAGGCGCCAGCCATCAAGTCCATCCTGGCAATGATGGCGAAACATGACGTGAGCGTGGCCGACCTGCGTTCGCCCAATCCGCGATCGGTTGCCGGAAAGACGCGCGCGCGCAAGCCGGTGAATGCCAAGTATCAGGATCCGGACACCGGGAAAACCTGGAGCGGCCGTGGCCGCACGCCGCTGTGGCTCAGTTCGGCGGAGCGGTCCGGCAAGAGCCGTGATGCGTTCCTGATCAAGTAGGCACCGGGTGCTGCGAGCCCGTACGGTCCGGGGCTCATGACAATGCAAGTCCCGTGCAGGGAGGAGTGACCCAAACATGACCGCGTTCAGATCCGAGGTCCGCGACGGCATGCGCATCGACTGGGATGTGCCCGTTACCATGGACGATGGCCTGGTGCTGCGCGCCGACGTCTTCCGACCGGTGGCCGAGGGCCGTTACCCGGTGCTGATGACCTACGGCCCCTACGGCAAGGGCCTTGCCTTCCAGGAAGGCTACAAGACGGCCTGGGACATCATGGCGCGCGAGAATCCGGACGTGCTCGCCGGCTCGACCAACCAGTACCAGAACTGGGAAGTGGTCGATCCGGAGAAGTGGGTGCCCGACGGCTATGTCGTCATCCGTGTCGATTCCCGCGGTGCGGGCCGCTCGCCGGGATATCTCGCCCACAACAATACGCGCGAGACGCGCGACTTCCACCTGTGCATCGAATGGGCGGCGTTGCAGCCCTGGTGCAACGGCAAGGTCGGGCTCAATGGCATTTCCTACTACGCGAGCAACCAGTGGCGGGTAGCCGCATCCCAGCCGCCGCACCTGGCCGCGATCTGTGCCTGGGAGGGCTGGAACGACGCCTATCGCGAGTCGCACCGCCATGGCGGCATCGCCTGCACCTTTCGCAAGAACTGGCAGGAGATGCAGGTCAAGACGGTCCAGCACGGTGTCGGCGAACGCGGCAGGAAGCATCCGGTCACGGGTGAGCTCGCGTGCGGCCCCGAGACGCTGAGCGAGGCCGAACTGGAAAACAACCGCGAAGACATGTGGCGCGCGGTGCTCGAGCGCGAGACCGATACCGAGTGGTATCGCGAGCGCAGCGCCGACCTGTCGCGGGTCACGGTGCCGGTGCTGTCGGCGGCGAACTGGGGCGGGCAGGGGCTGCACCCCCGGGGCAATTTCGAGGGCTATGCCGGCGCCGCTTCGAAGCAGAAGTGGCTGGAAGTGCACGGCGGCTCGCACTGGGCGCCGTTCTACACCGACTACGGCGTCGGGCTGCAGAAGCGCTTCTTCGATCATTTCCTCAAGGGTGTCGACAACGGCTGGGACCGCCAGCCCGCGGTGCTGCTGCAGGTGCGGCACCCGGCAGAGACGTTCGTCGAGCGCGCCGAAGGCGAGTGGCCGCTCGCGCGCACCCGATGGACCCGGTTCTACCTAGATCCGGCCGGCATGCGCCTGTCGGACCAGCCAACGGTCTCGGATGCAACGTGCACCTACGAGGCCATGGGCGACGGCGCCACCTTCTCCACCGGCGCACTCGAGCATGACACCGAGATCACCGGCCCGATCGCGCTCAAGCTGTTCGTGTCTTCGGCGACGGTCGATGCAGACATCTTCGCGGTGCTGCGGGTGTTCGATCCGGCCGGCAGGGAAGTGGTGTTCCAGGGGGCGCTCGATCCGCACACGCCCATCGCACAGGGCTGGCTTCGCGCGTCTCACCGCGAGCTCGACGCGGCGCGCTCGCTGCCCTGGCGGCCGTATCACACGCACCGCGAAAAGCAGCCGCTGGTCCCGGGCCAGGTGTACGAACTCGACGTCGAGATCTGGCCGACCTGCATCGTCGTGCCCAGGGGCTACAGCATCGCCCTCAGCATCCTCGGCAGGGATTAC
>JBILGF010000236.1:0-5465 GCA_044351195.1 Burkholderiales bacterium | reverse complement strand
ACACCACCAGTTGCGGCTCCACCGACAGCGCCCGCGCGATCGCCACCCGCTGCCGCTGGCCGCCGGAGAACTGGTGCGGGAAGCGGTAGCGCGCCTCGGCTGGCAGCCCGACCTGATCCAGCAGACGCAGGATGCGCTGCGCACGATCGGCCGCGCTCCATTCGGGCCGCAGCGAACGCATCCCTTCTTCGAGCATGTCGCCGATCCGGATACGCGGATTCAGGGACGCATAGGGATCCTGGAACACGATCTGCATCCGGGCGCGCAACGGGCGCAGGCGAGCCCGCCCCAGCCCGATCAGCGACTGTCCGTCGAAGGCGAGCGTGCCACCGGTAGGCTCCACCAGACGCAGCAGCGCCTTGCCGACGGTGGTCTTGCCGCAGCCCGATTCGCCGACCAGCGCCAGCGTGCGGCCCGGCACGAGGTCGAGCGACACGCCGTCCACTGCCCGTACGGCCCCGCCCGCGCGGCGCAGCAGCCCGGTGCGCAGCGGAAAGTGCACCTGCAGGCCACGCGCGACCAGCAGCGGGGCCTGCGGCGGATCATCGGAGGCCGTGCCTGCCAGCCCGTCGGGGGACGGCCGCGACAAGGCCGGGACCGGGACCGGGACCGGGTGCATGGCCGCGGCGAAAATCCGGGGCGAGGCTGGCGACGCGCACGCAGTTTCATCGCGCCCGCTGCCGGCCGAACCTGTGCTGTAGAGGTAACAGCGCACCTGGTGCTCGTCGGCCTGGCGTACCAGTGGCGGCGGCGCAGCGCGGCAGGGCTCGAACGCATGGTCGCACCGATCGACGAAGCGGCAGCCGGTGAATGTTTCATCCAGTGCAGGGACTGCACCCCGGATCACCGCGAGCGGCGCATCGCGCCGGCCACGCCCCGGCAGCGAGTCGAACAGCTTGCGTGAATACGGGTGCGCCGGCCCGCGCAGGAACGCCTCGACCCGGGCCACTTCGACGATCTCGCCGGCGTACATCACCGCCACACGCTGTGCCGCCTCGGCAACCACGCCCAGATCGTGGGTGATCAGCAGCATCGCCATGCCGCGGCTGCGCTGGAGGCCGCACAGCAGGTCCAGCACCTGGGCCTGGATGGTCACGTCGAGCGCGGTGGTCGGCTCATCGCCGATCAGCAGTTCCGGATCGCATGCGAGGGCGAGCGCGATCATCACCCGCTGGCGCATGCCGCCGGAGAGCTGGAACGGATACGCGTCCAGCGCGCGCACCGCATCCGGGATGCCCACCGACTGCAGCAGTTCCAGTGCACGTGCACGGCCAGCGCGAGCCGTCATCCGGCGGTGGCGGTGCAGCGCCTCCTCGACCTGGGTGCCGATGCGCATCACCGGATTGAGCGACAGCATGGGCTCCTGGAAGATCATGCCGATACGCGCGCCGCGCACCGCGCGCATCGCCTTCTCGGGCAGCTCGAGCAGGTCGCGGCCGTCGAGCACGACAGCGCCTGCGACCACTTCGGCCGCGTCGGGCAGCAACCGGGCCACCGACAGCGCGGTCATCGACTTGCCGCACCCGGACTCACCCAGCAGCGCGAGCGTCTCGCCGCGCCCAAGCTGCAGGTCGACTGCATCGACCGCGCGCACGATCGAGTCACCGCCGTCGATCCAGGTGCGAAGGCCGTCGATCGCCAGCAGGGGTGCCCGCTGCGCATCGAGCTCGGCAGAGGCCACAGGTGGCGGTTGCGGCGCCGCAGGCGCAGTCGGCGTGCCGTCGCTCATGTTCCCTCCCCCTGGCGACCGGCGAGCCGGACCGGACCGATCCGGAAACCGATGCGGCGCACCGTGGAGCGCGGGTCGAAGGCATCGCGCACCACATCGGCGAACAGGTTCGCCGCGAGCACCAGCACGAGCATGAATCCGAACGCGGCGGCCAGCGACCACCAGACCATCGGTTCGCGCGCCATCTCGAGGCGCGCATCGTTGATCATCGTGCCGAAGCTGATCATGCTCGGGTCGACGCCGACACCGACATAGGACAGCACCGCCTCGGCAAGCACCAGCCCGGAGAAGCCCATCACCGCAGAGATCAGCACGATGTGCATCATGTTGGGTGCCAGGTGGCGCAAGATGATGCGCCAGTGGGACACGCCGAATGCATGGGCCGCCTGCACGTATTCGAGTTCGCGCAGCTTGAGCGCCTCGCCGCGCAGCAGCCTGCACAAGCCTGTCCAGTTGGCCAGGCCGAGGATCACGCACAGCATCAGGAGCCGGAAATCGGCACGCTGCGCCGAAGTCTCGAACAGCCCCGGACGCGTCTCCATGTACACCTGGATCAGCAGCACGCCAGCGGCGATCAGCAGTACCGAGGGGATCGATTCGATCGTCGTGTACACGTACTGGATCAGGTCGTCGACCCAGCCCTTGAAGTAGCCCGCGGCAATACCGAGCAGCAGCGCGAACGGCATCAGCACCAGCGTGGTGAGGGTGCCGATCACCAGGCTGGTGCGGATGCTCTTCAGCGAGAGGTAGAGCACGCTCTGCCCGATCTTGGACGTTCCCAGCACATGGTAGTGGGTCGACAGCATCACCACCGGGGCGGCGACCAGCAACAGCACGCACACCGTCAGCAGGAATGCGCGCCAGTGAACGCCCGGGCGCGCGCCTCCAGGCTCAATGCCGGAGGGCGCCGCTGCGGCGTGACCTTGTGCCGCCGGCGCGCCAGCGCCCCCTACATCGGCCAGGGTCTCCCTGAAGCCTGCCCGGCGCGCGCGCGCGATCAGCGCCACCCCTGCGGCACTGAACACCGCGGCGGCGAGCAGCCCCAGCAGCAACCCTGCCGCCGTGCGCTGCGCGATATCGGCGATGCGGCCGGCCTCCGGATCGGCCAGATGGGCGCCGCCGTGCAGCAACCGGGGAAACGCGCGGGCCTGGCTGCCATCGGGCAACTGGACGGTCTCTTTCTGGAAGGCCACTGCCGCCAGCGGCTCCGAATAGGTGCGCTCGCGCCGCTCACGCAGGGGCGCGACCAGCACGTCGAGCACGCTCAGCACATCGACCGAGTGCGCGACCTTGCCACCTTCGCCCACCGTCTTCAGCGCGGGCCGGAAGTGAATCGAATCGAGCAGGCCGACCGAGACGAATGCCGCGAGCACCACCGACGATGCCATGCCGACGCCGCTGGCGGCGACCCGGCTCCAGCCCTGGCGCAGGGTCTCGCTGCGACTGCATGTCCAGGCGAACACGCACAGTGCCGCGACCAGCAGGAAGACCAGCGCATCGGTCCACAGCAGCACCGGCATGAAGGCGTGCCCGCCGCTCATGTGAAGCGCACCCGCGGATCGACCCAGGCATAGGACAGGTCGGTCAGGATCAGGCCCGCGATATACAGCACCGAGCCGAGGAAGACCATCGCACGCACCACGGCGAAGTCCTGAGCATTGATCGCGTCGATCGTGTAGCTGCCCAGGCCCGGAATGCCGAAGAACGATTCGAACAGCAGGCTGCCCAGGAACAGGGACGGGATCACCACCACCACGCCGGTGAGGATGGGGATCAGCGCGTTGCGCAGCACATGGCCGAACAGCACGCGCATTTCGGAAAGCCCCTTGGCGCGTGCGGTGCGCACGTACTCGCGGCTCATCTCGTCCAGGAAGATCGTACGGTACCAGCGGGTGCTCGCACCCAGGCCGGCGACGATGCCGATCGCCACCGGCAGAAGCAGGAAGGGGATCATCGCCGCGCCATCGGCGAAACCCGAGATCGGCGCGAGGCGCCAGGCCTTGCTCACCAGGTACTGGCCGCCGATGATGTAGAACATGGACGAGACCGACATCAGGACCACGCAGGCGACGACCCCGACGAGGTCGAGCGCGGTCTGCCGGAAGAACACGAGCAGCAACGCGGCGCTGATGTAGGCAAGCAGGCCGAGCACGAACACCGGCAGTGCGATCGCCAGGCTGGGCCCCATCCGGTCGCGGATCTCGCGCCCGATGTCACGGCCGTCGTCCGAGAATCCGAAATCGAACGCAAACAGGCGCACCGACTTGTCGAAGAAGATGGTGTCGGTGAACCGGGCGCCACCCTGCGCGGACGCGTTGACGAACAGCGGCCGGTCGTAGCCGCGTTCGCGCTTCCAGTCCTCGATCGCCTCCGGCGTCACGCGCTTGACGCCCAGTTGCATGCGCGCCATGTCGTCGGGCGTGTTCACCATAAAGAACAGGGCGAAGGTAAGCAGGTTCACGCCGATCAGGATGGGGATCGCATGCAGCAGGCGGCGCAGCAGGTAGCCGGTCATCTGCGAGCACCCCCGCCGCCCGGCGCGCCCATCCGGCCCGGCCGCCGCTCGCGCCGGCGGTAGCCGGCCCATGCCGGCAGCACCAGCGCCACCAGCGCGGCTGCGGCCAGGCCGACCGGCCACAGGACAGGGGCGTTCCAGGCCGCCTGCGCAGCCGACCGTGCCGCGCCGTCCACCCGGTGGTACTTGAGCGTGTTCTGCGCCATCGAGTTCGGCTTGCTGTTGAGCATCCAGCCGTGGCGCAGGGTGTAGTCGACCGGATGCAGGCCCCACACCCAGGGCGCGTCATGGCGCAGGATCGCGACCATGCGGTCGATCACCCGTTGCCGGTCGGGGCCATCTTCCATCCCCTTCATCTGCTCGAACAACCGGTCGTAGTCGGGATTCGAATAGTTCGCCGAGTTGTTTCCGTCGCGCCCGACCTTGCCCTCGGGCCCGTAGAGGAGGAACAGGAAGTTCTCCGGGTCGGGATAATCGGCGTTCCAGCCCAGGAAGAACAGTTGCACGTTGCCCTGCCGCAACTTGTCCTGGAAACGGTTCCAGTCGGTCAGGCGCGGCACCAGTTGCACGTCTATCTTCTGCAACTGGCGTACGTACCATTCGATGCGCGAACGTGCGCCAGGCCCGCCGGCAGTGGTGTCCAGGTAGAGCACCAGCGGCTGGCCGGTATTCGCATCGCGTCCGTCGGGATACCCCGCCTCGGCCAGCAGGCGCCTGGCATCGGCCAGCGGCCTGCGCCGGGGCGCACCGTCGACCCAGTCGTACATGTGGCGGTTGAGTCCTTCCTCGCCGTCGCGGAAACCGATGATGCCCGGCGCGATGGGCCCCTGCGCCGGGATCGCCCGTCCATTGCGGAAGATCGAGATGAACTCCTCCTGGTCGATCGCCAGCGATACCGCATGGCGCAGCTTGCGCGCGCGCTCGCGCGCTGCCGGCTCCGCCTTCCCGGCCGAACCCACGACCGGATCGTTCCAGTTGAATCCGAGGTAGAACACCGAAGTCGCCACCGAAGTCTGCAGCCGGATGCCGCGCGCCGCCATCGCTTCGCTGATGCCGATGTCACCGGCCCCGCTCATCTGCACGGCCTGGTCGAAGGCGTCCGAGCTGATGCCCGAGTTGTCGAACCACCCCTGCAGGAACTTGTTCCAGTAGGGGATCTGCTCCTTTTCGAGCGTGAACACGATGCGCGGCGCAAGCGGCAGCGGCCGGCCTGCATCATCG
>JBILGF010000235.1:0-5477 GCA_044351195.1 Burkholderiales bacterium | reverse complement strand
TGCTCGGGGTGAGGTCGCGCCAGCGCTGCGGATCGAGGGTGGATGCCGGGTCGCCGGCGGGGCGTGTGGCGATCTGGTAGTGGCGCCGCGCGGGCGCGCCCTGCACCGGGGGCGGATTCACCACCCCGACATTGTGCCCGCCGGTGGTGAGCACGAAGGTGATCTCGGCATGATTGGTCAGCGAGAAGTTGGCCGGCGACATCGCCTCGATCATCTGGCGCGCGGCGAACTCGACCAGCCGCTGCGCGCGTACCGGCAACCCGGGCAGGGGACGCGTCGCTTCGCGCCACCATGACTGCTGCAGCGAAAAGCCGAGCGCGTGGAGATTGTATGGCCACTGCTGCCAGGCCGGACCTTCGAACCGCGGGTCGTTGGAGGCGCTGGCCATGCGGCCCCCGACATCGCTGCCGGCTGCAGGGGCGATGCAGGCACTGGCAAAGCGCATGGCACCGTGCAGCGCAAGATCGGCCAGTCGGGCCTGGCGCATCGGCGACAGGGCGAGCCGTGCCCACCATTGCTGCCATGCGAACAGCGCGCTTGGCGGTGGCGGATCGACCGGTGCAGGGCCAGGCGCGGGCGCGGCCTGCATCGGCGCGGGCGCCATCAGTCCCTCACCGCCCATTGTGTCGACAGACTGAACAGGGACATCCACAGTGCGGCGAGGACGCCCGCCCAGAACAGGCCGGCAATGGAAAAGCCGGGGACCAGCCAGGCCACCAGGAGCAGCAGTCCGGCGTTGATCACGACCAGGAACAGCCCCAGCGTGACCAGGGTGATCGGCAGGGTGAGCAGTACCAGCACCGGACGCACGAGCGCATTCACGAGGCCCAGCAGCAGTGCTGCGGCGAGCAGGGGTTGCCAGCCGGAGGCCGCGACACCCGGGATGATCATCGTGGCCATCCACAGGCCGATCGCGTTGATCAGCCAGCGCACCAGCAACTTCATCCGGACCTCGTCGACTGGAACATTCACCAGAGCATACACGAGGGTGCCGGCCGCTTCGCAGCCTGCACTGCGGTGCCGCAAACGCGCTCAGGCACGGATTCTGCGAGCGTGCGCGCTATAATTGATTTCTTTGATCTTTTCCATTGTTCCGGAGTGCGCGATGCCGATCTACGCCTATCGATGCGCCTCCTGCGGCTTCGAACAAGATGTGCTGCAGAAGGTAAGCGAGGATCCACTGACCGATTGTCCGTCATGTGGCAAGCCGACCCTGTCCAAGCAGGTGACGGCCGCGGGTTTCCAGCTGAAGGGTTCCGGCTGGTATGTCACCGATTTTCGCGACAGCGGCAAGAAGCCGGCCGAGGGTGCGACTTCGGTGCCCGGCCCGAAGACCGACACCGCCAGGGCTGCGGCGGGCGAGTCGACCCCTGCCGCCGGCGGCGAGACATCGAAATCCGACACTGCCGCCGCTGCACCGGCTGCTGCGGCACCGGCACCTTCGGCGCCGGCGTCCGCTGCACCTGCCGGCAGCAAGCCGGCCGGCCAGTGATCGACGGTCCGCACGCCAACGGCGAACGACCTTGAACCTGCGCCGCTACTTCATCACGGGCCTGCTGATCTGGATCCCGATCGGCATCACGTTCTGGGTGATGGACTTCCTGGTGGGCACCCTCGACCAGTCGCTCGCGCTGCTGCCCGCGTCGTGGCGCACCGAGGCCTGGGTCGGCATGCACATTCCCGGCATGGGGGTACTGCTTACCCTGACCATCGTCACGCTCACCGGCCTGGTGGCGGCGAATTTCATCGGCCAGAGGCTGCTCGCCTACTGGGAACGCCTGCTCGCGCGCATCCCGGTCGTGCGCTCGATCTATTACGGCGTGAAGCAGGTCAGCGACTCCCTGCTCGCCGGCAACGGACAATCCTTCCGCAAGGCAGTGCTGTTGCAGTTCCCGCAGGCCGGCTGCTGGACGGTGGGATTCGTCACCGGAAAGCCTGGCGGCGAGGTCGAGCGGCATCTGCCGGGCGACTCGGTCGGGGTGTTCATCCCGCTCACGCCGAACCCGACGGCCGGCTACTTCCTGCTGGTGCCGGTCAACGAAGTGATCGAACTCGAGATGAGCGTCGAAGAGGCGCTCAAGTACATCATCTCGATGGGCATCGTCCCGCCGCGCGCGCAGGCACAGGCCGGCGCACCGGTGCAGGGGGTGATGCCCCTGGCCAAGCAGCCGGTTGCCGGGTCCTGACCTGCGCCGTTGCGCCGCGGCGGGCGATGCCGCCTCCTACCGACTTTCCCAAACCGCGGGCGCCGTGCCCGCCGGAACCTGAAGAACGACGATGCGAACCGACTACTGCGGCCTGATCTCCGAAAGACACCTCGACCAGACGGTGGAACTGAATGGCTGGGTGCATCGGCGCCGTGACCATGGCGGCGTGATCTTCATCGACCTGCGCGACCGCGAGGGCGTGGTGCAGGTGGTGATCGACCCGGACACCCCCGAGGCGTTCGCCACCGCCGACAAGGTGCGCAACGAGTTCGTCCTGCGCATCTCCGGCCGCGTGCGGCGCCGCCCCGAGGGCACGACCAACGCCAACATCGTCAGCGGCCAGATCGAGGTACTGGCGAAGTCGATCGAGATCCTGAACGCGTCGCTCACGCCTCCGTTCCAGATGGACGAGGAGAACCTGTCCGAGACGGTGCGCCTCACCCATCGCGTGATGGACCTGCGCCGCCCCGAGATGCTGAACAACCTCAAGCTGCGCTACCGCTTCACGATGGCGGTGCGCCGGTATTTCGATGCGCAGGGGTTCATCGACGTCGAGACGCCGATGCTCACGAAGTCCACGCCGGAAGGTGCGCGCGATTACCTGGTTCCCTCGCGCGTGCACCATGGCGAGTTCTTCGCGCTGCCGCAGTCGCCGCAGATCTTCAAGCAGTTGCTGATGGTCGCCGGCTTCGACCGGTACTACCAGATCGTCAAGTGCTTCCGCGACGAAGACCTGCGTGCCGATCGCCAGCCCGAATTTACCCAGATCGACGTCGAGACCTCGTTCCTGGGCGAGCGCGAGATCAACGACATCATGGAAGGCATGATCCGCAGCGTGTTCCGCGAGGTCCTGTCGGTCGACCTGCCCGAGTTCCCGCGCATGGCCTGGCAGGAAGCGATGGACCGCTTCGGCAGCGACAAGCCGGACCTGCGCGTGACGCTCGAACTCACCGAACTCACCGATGTGATGAAGGACGTCGCCTTCAAGGTGTTCTCCGGCCCGGCGACGACGCCCGGTGGCCGGGTGGCGGCGCTGCGCGTGCCCGGCGGGGCTGCGCTCAGCCGCGGCGAGATCGACGGCTACACCGAGTTCGTGAAGGTGTACGGCGCGAAGGGGCTTGCCTACATCAAGGTCAACGACGCCTCGAAACCGAACGAGGAGGGGCTGCAGTCGCCGATCGTGAAGAACCTGCATCCGCAGGCGCTGGCGGCCATCCTCGAGCGCACCGGGGCGCAGTCCGGGGACCTGATCTTCTTCGGTGCCGACCGCGGCAAGGTGGTGAACGACGCGATGGGCGCGCTGCGCCTGCGCGTCGGGCATGAGAAGGGCCACCTCGACGGCCGCGCATGGGCGCCGCTCTGGGTGGTCGACTTCCCGATGTTCGAGTTCGACGAGGAGAGCCGCGGCTGGACCGCGATGCACCACCCGTTCACCGCGCCCAAGGACGGCCACGAAGACCTGCTCGAAGCCGAACCCGGCAAGGCGATGGCCAAGGCCTATGACATGGTGCTGAACGGTTCCGAGATCGGCGGCGGTTCGGTGCGCATCCACCGCGAGGACGTGCAGTCCAAGGTGTTCTCGGCGATCGGCCTGTCGAAGGAAGAGGCGCGGACCAAGTTCGGTTTCCTGCTCGATGCCCTGCAGTACGGTGCGCCGCCCCATGGCGGCATTGCCTTCGGTGTCGACCGCATCGTGGCGATGATGACCGGGTCGGACTCGATCCGCGACGTGATCGCGTTCCCGAAGACGCAGCGCGCGCAATGCCTGCTGACCCAGGCCCCGTCGCCGGTGGACGAGAAGCAACTGCGTGAACTGCATATCAGGGTCCGCTGATGCGATCGCCGGTCAGGCATGCGCGGCCGGTGCGATGGATCGGCGCGGTCGTCCTGCTGGTGCTGTCCGTGCTGGCGGTGCTGTTGCTGCCGCAGCAGCAGACTTCGGCCCGGGGCGATCCCGCGCCGGGCGCGAAAGGGCAGATCGCGGAGGTTGCAGCCGCGCAGTTGCCGCCGGAGGCCCGCCACACACTGGCGCTGATCGGCAAAGGCGGGCCGTTTCCGTACGATCGGGACGGGATCGTGTTCAACAACCGCGAGAAGCTGCTGCCCCTGCGCGAGCGGGGCTGGTATCGCGAGTACACCGTGGTCACTCCGGGCGTTCGCCATCGCGGGGCACGGCGCATCGTGGCGGCGCGATCCGGCGAGTTCTATTACACGGACGACCACTATGCGAGCTTCAGGCGCATCCGTCAGTGAGTCCGTGACCGACATGCGAGCCAACGGATGGACATGACGCTGTTGCGCGACCCCGCCGCCGCCGGCCTGCATGCCTGCGCCCATGGCCTGGACGGCTGGACGGCCGCCGCGCAGGCCGCCGGGCTGCTGGTGGTGCAGGTAGACCTCGAACACTGCGGAACGAAGGCGGCCATTCTCGATGCCTTCGCCGACGCCTGCGGCCTGCCGGAGTACTTCGGTGGCAACTGGGACGCGCTCGACGAGTGCCTGCGCGACGATGCGTGGCACGAGCCGCCCGGGGCTGCCCGCCACGGCCTGCTCTGGCGGATCGATGGTGCGGCGATGGCGGCGCGCGAAGTGCCGGAGGCGTTCGAGACCCTGATCGAGATCCTCGACGATGCGGTCGAGTTCTGGCGCGAGCGCGGCATCGCGTGCTGGGTGCTGGTGGCGACAGACGAACCCTCCGAGTTCGGCCTTGATCCGCTGCCCGGGTCCGACCTCGCGGACGGTGGCGGCTGACCGGCCGCGGCGCGCACCCGTGTACAAGATCCCGGTCTCGGTGCTGGTGGTGATCCATACGCAGGCGCTCGACGTGCTGCTGCTGGAGCGCCGCGACCGGCCCGGTTTCTGGCAATCGGTGACCGGAAGCATCGACCGGAACGACGAGCCGCTGGCGCAGGCCGCACAGCGAGAGGTGTTCGAGGAGACCGGTATCGAGGCTGCCGAGGGCAGCCTGATCGACTGGCGGCAGTCGCGCCGCTACGAGATCTACCCGCACTGGCGGGCGCGCTACGGGCCCGGGGTGACCGAGAACGTCGAGCATGTGTTCAGCGTTCGGTTGCCCGATCGGGTAGCGGTGGCCTTGTCTGCGCGCGAACACACCCGATATCAGTGGTTGAACTGGCAGGCGGCGGCCGGGCTGGTCTTTTCCCCGACCAATGCGGATGCCATCCTGCAGCTGCCCTCGTTCAAGGTGTGCTGACACCCCGTTGCAATGCACCTGCGGATGACAGTTGTGTTAACTTCGCCGCCCTTGTG
>JBILGF010000521.1:0-15234 GCA_044351195.1 Burkholderiales bacterium | reverse complement strand
CGACGGCCGGAGGGTGCCGTTGCCACTCGACCATTGATGGCCAGCCACACCATCCATCACACCGCCATCGTGGATGACGGTGCCACGGTCGGCGAGGGCACGCGAATCTGGCACTGGGTGCACGTATGTGGCGGCGCCCGGATTGGCCGTGGGTGCTCGCTAGGCCAGAATGTGTTCGTGGGTAACCAGGTCGTGATCGGCGATAACGTCAAGATCCAGAACAATGTCTCCGTGTACGACGACGTGACCCTGGAGGACGACGTGTTCTGCGGACCGAGCATGGTTTTCACGAACGTCGTGAATCCCCGCTCGCACGTTCCCCGCAAGGACGAATACCGTCCAACCGTCGTGCGGCGCGGAGCCACGCTCGGCGCGAATGCGACGGTCGTCTGCGGCCACGAGATCGGCGAGTACGCGTTCGTCGGGGCGGGCGCGGTCGTTACCCGCGATGTCGCGCCGCATGCCCTCGTAGTCGGTACGCCGGCGCGCCGGATCGGCTGGATGTGTCACTGCGGCGTCCGGCTCCCCGAAACCGTTGACGGCGGCCCGGTGCGTTGTGAGTGCGGCCGGATGTACCGCGTGACGGATGTGCACTGCACCCTGGAGGAGACGCGATGAAGATCGCGATGCACGACCTGAAGAGTCAGTACGCTGCCGTGCGCGAGCAGGTGAACGTGCGCATCCAGCAGGTACTCGACCACGGCCAGTACGTGATGGGCCCCGAGGTGGAGGAACTCGAGTCGCGGCTCGCGCAGCTGTGCGGAACCAGCCACTCGATCTCCTGCGCCTCAGGCACCGAGGCACTCCTCATCGCGCTGATGGCGATTGGAGTCAAGGCCGGCGACGAGGTCATCACGACGCCGTTTTCCTTCATCGCCACCGCCGAGGTGATCGCCCTGCTGGGCGCGGTGCCGGTGTTCGTCGACGTCCAGCCCGACACCTGTAATCTCGATCCTGCGCGGATCGAGGAAGCGATCACGCCGCGCACACGCGCGATCATGCCCGTGTCGCTCTACGGGCAGGTCGCCGACATGGACGAGATCTGCGCCATCGCGGCGCGACGCGGCATCGCCGTGGTGGAGGACGCCGCGCAGAGCTTCGGGGCACGGTACAAGGGACGTCGCAGCTGCGCGCTCTCGACCATTGGCTGCACCAGCTTCTTCCCGAGCAAGCCGCTGGGTTGCTACGGCGACGGTGGCGCCATGTTCACCGACGATCCCGACCTCGCCCGCGCGATGCGCGAGGTGCGCGTGCACGGTCAGTCGCGCCGCTACTACCACACGCGCATCGGCGTCGGCGGGCGCATGGACACGATCCAGTGCGCGGTCGTGCTCGCCAAGCTTGACGTATTTGAGGACGAGCTCGTCGCCCGCGAAGCGGTGGCAGCCCGCTACGACCGGCTGCTCGCGCAGCTAGCCGACCGCGTGGTGCTACCTACGGTCCGCCCCGACCGCAACAGCGTCTGGGCGCAGTACACGATCCAGGTGTCCGACCGCGCCGGGGTGCAGGAACACCTGAAGGCCGCGGGGATCCCGACCTCGGTCCACTATCCGGTCCCGATGCACCTGCAGCCAGCCTACTTGGAGCATTGCGTGCACGGACCTCTTCCCGTCTCGGAGCGACTCGCCGGGACGGTACTCAGCCTGCCCATGGATGCCTACATCGGCGCCGAGCAGCAGGAATATGTGGTCGAACGACTCGCGCAGGCTGTCGCGGGTTCGGAGCGGCCGGAATGAACGCCCGGTGCCACGGGCAACGGAGGCGGTGATGGATATTCGAGGCAAGCGGTTCCTGATGATCGGTGGCGCCGGGCTGATCGGCTCGCACGCGGTGGATGCCCTGCGCAAGGAAGACGTCGCCGAGATCGTGATCTACGACAGCTTCGTGCGCGGCACAAACGAGAACCTCGCCGATGCGCTGACCGACCCTCGGGTCAAGATCTACGACGTTGGCGGGGACATATGCCAGACCGACATCCTGAACTCGGCCATGAAGGGCATGGATGGCGTACACCACTTCGCTGCGCTCTGGCTGCTGCAGTGCCACGAGTACCCGCGCTCCGCGTTCGAGGTGAACGTCGGCGGCACGTTCAACGTCCTTGAAGCCTGCGTGGCCAACGGCGTGAAGCGTCTCGTGTACTCGTCCTCGGCGTCGGTCTACGGCGACGCGGTGCGAGAGCCGATGGACGAGGACCACCCGTTCAACAACCAGAACTTCTACGGTGCGACGAAGATCTGCGGCGAGGCCATGGCGCGCGCCTACCACCACCGCTACAAGCTCGACTACGTCGGCCTGCGCTACATGAACGTGTACGGGGCGCGCCAGGACTACCGCGGTGCCTACATCGCAGTGATCATGAAGATGCTCGACGCGATCGACCGAGGCGAGGGCCCGACCATCCTCGGCGACGGCAGCGAGGCGTTCGATTTCGTCGCGGTGGAGGATTGCGGCCACGCCAACGTGTGCGCAATGAAGTCGGACGCGACCGACCGGTTCTACAACGTCGGCACCGGGCGGCGCACGTCGCTCAAGGAGCTTGCCGAGATGCTGGTCGAACTCACCGGTTGCACCAAGGGCATCCAGTACGCGCCACGCAGCCAGGCAACGCTCGTGCGCAACCGCATCGGCGGCCCCGAGCGCGCGAGCGCCGAGATCGGCTTCACCGCGCAGGTTCCGCTGGCCGATGGGCTGCGCTCGCTGATCGCGTGGCGGGCCGCGCACATCGAGCAGGTCGCATCGCGCAGACTGAAGGCCGCGATCTAGGCTACGGCGGGACAAGCCTCTCATGTGCGGGATCGCCGGAGCGGTACACCTCGACCAGACTGCAGTGTCGCCGGTCGCGTTGATCCGCATGGCGAACTCGATCGCGCACCGCGGTCCCGACGGCGAGGGGCACTACGTCGACCGCAACGCCGGGCTCGCGCACCGCCGGCTCGCGATCATCGACCTCTCGCCCGCCGGCCACCAGCCGATGGTGTCGGAGGACGGGCGGCACGTGCTCGTCTACAACGGCGAGGTCTACAACTTCGCCGAGCTTCGGGCCGAGCTTGAGGCGCTCGGCCACAGGTTCGTGTCGCGCAGCGACTCGGAAGTGGTGCTGAAGGCGCTCGCCCATTGGGGTATCGGCGCGGTGACACGCTTCAACGGCATGTTCGCGTTCGCGCTGCTCGACCGCACGTCGCGCACGATGTACCTCGCGCGGGACCGCTACGGCATCAAGCCGCTCTACTATGCGCAGGTCGGGGGCAAGCTGCTGTTCGCGTCCGAGATCAAGGCGATCGTCGCGCACGGTGACTACCGCACTCGCCTCGACCCCGAGGGACTCTTCGAGTACCTGACCTTCCAGAACTTCTTCACCGATCGAACGCTGTTTGGAGGGGTGCAACTGCTTCCGGCGGGTTGCACGATGAAGATCGACTGCGCCTCCGGCCGCGTCGAGCCGCCCCATCAGTACTGGGACTACTCGTTCGAGGAGCCCGCGTCCCCCGCTTCGGACGGCGAATACGTCGAAGAGCTCGACCGCCTGATCAGGCAAGCCGTGAGCCGGCAGCTGGTTAGCGACGTCGACCTCGGATCCTACCTCTCCGGCGGGATGGATAGCGGGTCGCTGACGGCGCTCGCCGCGCGCGAGCTGCCGTACATAAAGTCATTCACCTGCGGGTTCGACCTCAACTCGGCCTCGGGCGTAGAGCTGGGGTTCGACGAGCGCGCTACCGCCGAGTACATGTCGTACCTGTTCAAGACCGAGCACTACGAGATGGTACTCAAGGCTGGCGACATGGAGCGCGTGCTGCCGCGCCTGGCCTGGCACCTCGAGGAGCCGCGCGTCGGGCAGAGCTATCCGAACTTCTACGCCGCGCAGCTCGCCAGCAAGTTCGTGAAGGTCGTACTGTCGGGCACCGGGGGCGACGAGATCTTCGCCGGCTATCCCTGGCGCTACTACCGTGCGGTCGTCAACGACGACTTCGAGCACTACGCGGACAAGTACTACTCGTTCTGGCAGCGCCTCGTCCCGGGCGATTCGATGGCGAGCGTGCTGGCCCCTGTGTGGAGCGACGTGAAGCACGTGTCGACCCGGGACATCTTCCGCGGTGTGTTCAATACCCACGCCCACACGCTCACCCGCCCCGAGGACTACATCAACCACTCGCTCTACTTCGAGGCGAAGACGTTCCTGCACGGCCTGCTGGTCGTCGAAGACAAGCTGTCGATGGCGCACTCGCTCGAAACCCGTGTGCCCTTCCTCGACAACGACCTCGTCGACTTCGCGATGAAGATCCCGGCCCGGCTCAAGCTCGGGAACCTCACCGAGGTCGTCGGACTGAACGAGAACGAGCCCGGCAGCAAGACGCTCAAGTACTTCCAGAAGACCCGCGACGGCAAGCTGCTGCTGCGCCGGGTCATGGAGCGCTACATCCCTGCGCAGATCACCGAACGCGCGAAACAGGGGTTCTCCGCCCCGGACGCGAGCTGGTTCAAGGGGGAGAGCATCGACTACGTGCGGCGCGCGCTGTACGACCCGCGCGCACGAATCTACGAGTACCTCGACGCGGGTGCCGTGCAGTCGCTGGTGAGCGACCACCTCGAGGGTCGTGAGAACCGAAGGCTGCTCATCTGGTCGCTGCTGAACCTCGAGACGTGGTGCAGGAAGTTCCTGTAGGACACCTACTCTAGGTCGCGACGAGCCCCGCTATGGCTGCAGCCTTTCAAGCGCTTCGGATTACCGAACGATATCGCGCCATTTGATGCAAGGTGCGTGATGGCCGCAAAATTCGGCCGCTGAGTGAGTCGTGCATCATTACTGCGGACCGCTGGTGGCAGGCTCGCTCACCAGGCATCCTGCGTGGTACGTAATCTCTTCCGCGCTCAGTGGCGCCAGCAGCGGCGACTCGAAGTCAGTCGGCAGCGGCGTGCCACGGGCTGCCAGCCGCAGCAGCGACATTAGGAGCGGTACTGTTCGTTCGCGTCCGTGCGTGCGTACCACCCATTCCCGCATTGCCGCCCCGGATGCCGAGCGCAGTGCTGCGTCGCAGGCGAGGCGTCCGGCGTGGCCAGCGAGTTCCGCGAGCGACGTCACATTCGCGACTGGTGCGACGTCGCCTGCGTACAATGGTGCGTAGTGATCTTCCCGCAGGCGCATGACCACGGGCTTGCCGGCGGCAGCGGCCTCGAGCGCCGTCGCACCATAGTAGCCGTAGACGAACTGGTCTATGACGACGTCGCACGACCGATAGTAGTCGAGCAGGCGGCGCTTGCCGACCGGAGGTAGCAGCAGGATGCGATCCTTGCGGCCGGCACGCTCAACCTCATGGGCGAGCGCTGCCGCGTCGTTGCCCCACGCGAGAAAGATGAAGCGAGCCTGCGGATGCTGGGCACACACAGCGAGCACGGATTCGAAGAACTCACGACCCTGGCCCTTGACGGAGGCGTCGATGCGCGCGGAGGATAGGAAGTAGACCCCGGGGCCGTACCGGGCCTCCCACTCGGCGCGGGCGTTCCCGGGTGCCGGGGAATACGTCTCGTCGTCTATGGGGTAGGGCAGGTACACCGGGTTCGTGAACCCAAGGCGGCGCGCGTGGCCGAGCGTGTGCGGGTTGCTCGTCAGCAGGAATCGCGCCGCGTTAAACGCGAGCGTCATGGCCATGCCGAAATCGTCGTCGCGCCCGCAGTCGAACATGAGGTCGCCCCCGACCGAGAACGCGCAATAAGGCCGCCCGCTCGCATAAGGGCCGAGGGGAACGCCGGCTGCATAACTCACGTCGTAGGCAGAGAGTCGACGCGCGAGCCCGTAATACGGGTAGATTCCCTCGTAAGCAAGCAGCGCTTCGTGGTGCAATTGCGGCGTCTGCGCGAGAAGGCGCAGTAGAGGCGCGCGCGTCCCGCTGACGAATTCCTGCCGGGCCTGGAGCAAGGCTGCCCCGTCCATTCCGACACGCGAACACGGCACCTTTAGCGGGATGCCTGGATGGCGCGCCAAGAACCCGCTTCCGTCCATGACGTCGCCGTATTCTCCGTCGAACTCCTCCCATTCCGGAGCGTTCAGAGCAGAAGTGTCCATGATATTCGGGAAAAGCTCGACTTCCCAGTCTTGCGCCTGTACGAGCTTCGCCCAGGTGTACATGTTCTGCGCCATGTTCACGACGAACGCGCAGGACAACGGCTGCGTGTCGCCGCGCGCCTGGTCGGCGGCGAACGCCCACACGGCTTCCGAGTAGCTGCGGAACGCGCGCAGATTTCCCTCGGTAAGGAAGGGATGCTGCCAGGGCCTCAATTCGACACTGTGTTGCCGCAATCGCGCGGGCACTGGAGGGCTCTCGATTCCGAGCGCCATCAGCCGTTGAGCGCCTGGCGCAGCGATTCGACGACTCTGGCCTGGTCTGCTTCGGTCATCCCCGGAAAGATCGGAAGGGTGATGGTGGTGTCCTCGCAAAGCAACGCACCCGGGAACGCCTCCGCGCGGATGCCGTACTTGCGCTGGTAATAGCCGAGCCGGACTGGGGCGTGAGTGCCGGGCCGGGTCTGGATGCCAGCGTCTGCGAGGACCTGCATGACGGCGTTGCGGCGCGCGACGCCGCCCGTGCTCAGCCGGATCACGTAGGACTGGAAGGTGTGCTCGGACCCTTCGGGCACACGGGGCGTGACAACCTCGTCTAACGACGCGAGACGTGCGGTATAGCCCGCCGCGAGCCGCGCACGTTCAGCAAGCAGACGATCGAGTTTCCCCATCTGGGCGACGCCGACCGACGCCTGGATGTCCGACAGGCGCAGGTTGTATCCAAGCATGTCGAACGTGGTCATCGCGTAGGGGCTGGACGGGTCGAGCCCGGGCGGCAGACCGGTCGCGCCGTGATTGCGCAGACTACGCACACGCGCGGCCAGATCGGCGCGGTCGGTCGTGACCATCCCGCCCTCGCCCGTCGTGATCACCTTGCGCGGATGGAACGAGAAGCAGCTGATGTCGCCGATTGCACCGACCGGCCTGCCACGATACACGGTGCCCACGGCGCATGCGGCATCTTCGATGATCGCCAGGTCGTGGCGACGCGCGATTTCAAGAAGTTCGTCCATCGGCGCTGGCAGGCCGAACAGGTGGACGGCTACGATCGCCCGCGTGCGGGGTGTCACTTGGGCGGCGACCGCGGCGGGATCGAGGTTGAATGTCACCGGATCGACATCGGCGAAGACGGCCTTTGCTCCAACGTATTCGGCGCAGTGTGCCGAGGTCACCCAGGTGAAGGCTGGAACGATGACTTCGTCCCCGGCCCCGAGTTCCAGTGCCATGGCGGCGAGATGTAGAGCAGCAGTGCAGGATGTTGTTGCGAGCGCGTGCTCAACGTGGTGACGGGAGGCGAACAACTGCTCGAAGCGCGCCGTCATCGGCCCCTGCGTGACCCAGTTCGAGTCCATACATTGACGAAGCAGTTCGAGTTCGTCGTTGTCAAAATGAGGGGCAGTGATATTCATGGGTCACTTCTGGTTGTAAGCCAACGCTGTTAGTCGTGCTGCGCCCTACGCATCCGGTGGGATAGTGGATTTATCTCCGGAGTCGACCGGCGCACCCCTGAGTCTAGCAAGGTTGCGGGATACGAGCGGGCGTTTCTAGCCCCCCCTCCTGCACGCCCGTGCAACGCACTTTGCCAATCCGAAAGTGCGTCCGTCGCAGGTCAAGCCGTGATCGACATCGGACCTGCGAGACCGCGGGACGTCCACGATCAGTGGCGGATGCCCGCGCACGGTCTGGTTCCGCGAACTGCCATCCTCAGGCCTCGATATCGACGGTGCCGACTTGCCTCGCGGGATTGCCGACCATGATGCTCCGCGGCGGTACATCCCTCAAAATGACCGTGCCCATGCCGACGACGGCCCACGGACCGACCACCGTCTTGCCGATCACGGAACAATTGGCGCCGAGATAACAGCCTTCTTCGAGACGGCAGTCGCCGCTGATGCTTGCATCGTGGGTGACCACTGCATAGTCCCGGACCTCGGTGCCGACCCCCAGCCAGACGTTGCCTTCGACCAGCACGGAGTTTCCGAGGCGCACTCGCGAGTTGATGCGCACCCCTGCAAGGATGACGCAGCCGTAGCCGATCATCGCCGAGCGCGAGATCGTCGCCTGCGGATGAATCAGGGTGACCAGTTGTTCCGGTGTCAGGCCGAGCTTCTCGACAAATTGCTTTGTGCGATACGTCCGCTTGGCGGAGGCCAGTGTGACGACAAACCGGGTCGATGGCGGCAGCTTGCGGCAATCCGCAATCGGGCCCAGCACCGGACACTGGTTTATGACGGCGCCCTGCTTCCTGGGATCGTCATCCAGATAACCGAGGATCTCGTAAGAGGGGCGGGCGTCGTTGATGTCCCTGATGAGGTCGACGACAAGTTCTCCGTCGTTCGCAGCACCAATGATGACTATCGGATCCATGATTCTTCCTCGGTCGGAACAGTTTGAACATGCAACGCCCGTGCGCATCGACCGAAGCGCTCCGCCATCAGACGCGCTGCGCATTCCGCTGGGCTACCGCCGCCCCGGCTGCCATCTGCGAAGCCGGCGATGCAGCCACGTCCGCAAGCGGTCGGTGATCCCCGCATGTTCGCGCGGGCGATGCCCGGCGTCGACGGCATCGAACCAGTTCAGGCAGTCGCGGAGGGTCCATGCGACGAACCCGTCGTCAATGACGTCGAGTGCGGCACGATGTATCGCCCGCGTTTCCGCGACGTTTTGCGGATGGAGGTTCAACACGATGATACCGGGAATGCCACTCTCGATGACCTTGCCCGCGAGATGGTGCACTCTCGCGCCTGCCTCGGCGTCGGTCATCCCGAGCGCAAAGATCATGCCGTCGCCGAACGCTGTCAGGATGGACCAGTGGCTCGTCAGTAGGTCGTCGTAGGCGAGCCGCGCGGGAAGCAGGGAGCCATTGAGAACCCGCCCGTCCAGTCCAGGCAGATTCGAGCTGATCCGGACGCCTTCGTCCAGCCAGTGCGGCAGGTGCCGCCAATATCCATCGTTCAGGAACCCATGATTGCGGAGGGAGTCCGGCGGCTTGCCTGTCAGTCGTCGGAACCAGTCGCACTGTTCCTTCAGCAGCGCGCCGTATTCGGCCGGCGTCTCAAGCGCGTCGGGATGAATGCCAAGGTCGATCCACGGCTTGCCCAGCATAGTGTGCACGGTCCTGTCCGTGTGCCGGGTGAGCGGATGGAGCAGGTAGGTGATCGGCGTCCTGCCGAGGAGCGCGAGCTGCTCCTGGTACTTTTCAAGAAAGGCCTGATCGTCGTCGCCGGTGATGATCACCGCTCCCCGTGCATTGCCCGGCAGCATAGGCTGCAACGGCCGGCGAAGGTGGCGTGCCGCAACGCACGCAATGGCCATGGCCCAGGCGTCGGCGTGCCTCTCGAACGGGGCTTCGCCTGCGATCTGCTCCTCGAACAGGTACAGGGGACGTTCGCCCGCGATACCCCAGACCGGGCTGGTCGGTCGGGCATGCTCCTTGGCGGGATCACCCTGACGGTAGCGGACGAGATCCGCCGCAAGGTCGGTCCCGACGAACAGGATCCCACCTGCTCCGACGGGCAGCCAGAACCATGTGGCTGCGCCTGCCCCATGGATGACCGCCGGTACGCCCCCGGCGTGCGCGAACCGTCGTGCCGGATGCAGGGTACGCAGACGCCGCTGTATGGTGCCGGTCGTCGCCAACAGCATCATCTGCAACGGGGGAGCTACATCGATCGCGGTGCTGGTCACGCCGAAGGTGGCGCAGAAGGCAGGTGTCGGATCCAGCGCGACCACGACGCCGCCGGCCGATGCACCCGCGCTGGCAGCTGCGGCTGCGTCGCCCCCCTGACCGTCAACGATGGTCAGATGGCGCGCCGCATCGTCGTACCCGGCAGTTGCGTCGCGAACTCCAAACAGGCGCAGGTGGTGTGCAACGACCTCGATCGCGAGCGACCTGATCACACGGCGTCCCGCTCTTGCGGTCCCCCGAGTGTCGCCGGTCGCGTGGCGAAGACGGCATGGTTCAAGCGCGAAGTGGGCGACAGCCGCGCCGAGATCCAGTCCTGCAGCCCCAGAGGCAACCAGACGCACATCAGATACCACCAGAACGCGGGGAACCACGGGGAGTAGAAACCATAGGAGAACCGTTCGCCTATGCGTAAGCCTGCCGCCTCCATGAGGCTCGTGAGTTCGTCCAGCGTATACAGATTCCTGGACGCCGGATCGATGTTGCGCCCGGTGCGCCGCGTGTAGAGATTGCCGCGGTTCACCGTGCGCAGCACGATGCGTCCGCCCGGCCGTACGACGCGGCACAATTCCTTCAGGGCCACGAGAGGGTCGGCGAAATACAGGACGGCTCCGAGGCACACGGCGTGGTCGAAGCTCGCGTCCGGAAACGGCAATCTCTCGGCGGCGACGCCCGCGTGCAATTCGGCACGGGTGTGCTCGCGCAGGTATGGCCAGGTCGGAAACTCGAGCGGGTCGACGCCGACGACACGGTAGCCTAGGGTGTCGAGCAGCGCCACGTACTTTCCCGGGCCACAACCGAGTTCGAGCACTGCTGCGCCCGGCGAACGCGGCAGCCACGCTCCCAGGCGCGCATGTGACGGATGGACCGCCATCGCCTCGGCAAAGGCTCGGTCGGACGCAAGGCGCTGCAGCAGGGCATCCTGGGAACGGGAGACCTGCCCGTTCATGATCGCGCGCAGGCGGCTCATGCGGGCGGCCGCGAGTCGGAGTCGGAAGGCGGCAGGGGTGCGATGGCGGTCACCGACGTGCGGACGTTCAACAGTCCGAAATCGACCTCGGACCACTCATTGGTGACGGTGATGGTCAAGACATTCACTTTGCGGTCGAACACTTCGCTGTAAGGGTAGTTCGCAGGATAGTCCCACCCATCCGCGACGTAGACGCTGACGGCGTACTGCCCGGCGCCGAGCAGGTTCGGGTCGAACGCAAATCGTACCCGGGCACGCCCGGGTACGCCAACAAGGTTGTCGCGGCCGATCCCGCTCGACTGCCAGAAAACGTACACGCCATCGGAACGCATGATCTTGATGCCCACGTCGTAGCGTGGCGTCGGGCGAATCACCTCGACGTCGACCTCTATGGCGAACGGTTCCCTTTCCCGGACCACGCTCGCGGGGACACCGTCCTGCGTGCGCAGTCGCGCTTCGAGGATCTGCACGTCCGGCGTCGCGGCCTCGGTCAATTGGTCGAGCGTCTGCCGATAGCGTTCGTCATCGACGAGAGGGATCGCAACGTCCACCTCCAGCGAGTTCCAGCCCTCTCCCAGATCCTTCGCCCGGCCGGCGTGGGTGCGGACCCACTTTCCGGTGCGGTAGTCCAGGACTTCGCAGGCCAGGCCCTCGCGGCCAAGCAGCGACTGGTACTCCACCGTCAGACCGACGTTCCAGGAATCGCCTGTGCGGCCGGGGGGACGCACCACGACCTGACCGCCATGACTCTTGCCCGCGCGTGCGGCGAGGATGCGCGTGTCGTGGCCCGACCGGCTGTAGAGGCGCCCCCATTCGGAGTCGAGCAGATCCAGTGCGGCAGCCGTGCTCTCGTCCGTCTCCGGGAGAATCGACAGCGGCAGATCGATCGCCTGGCCCGACTCGGCGCGCATGGCAAACCGGCGGACGTAGTGGGTGTCCTCGAAGGCGCGTGCCTCCGAATCCGGGACGATTCGCAGGCGGTAAACGGGTGCGTCTCCCAGCGCCGTCAACGTCGCGAGCGACCCTGCCGAGCGCATTCGTTCACGATTGCCTGCACGGGTCTTTTCGTCCTCCTGGCGCCGGTAGTCCTCTTCGTAGAGTTTGAGCACGTGCTCGGCCGGACCCATGCAGCGGATGCCGCCGTTGTCCATCCAGATGACGGTCTTGCACAGCATCTGCACCGCGGCGGTGGAGTGGCTGACGAACAGCAGCGCTCTGCCGCGTTCGCACAGATCGAGCATCCGCTGAGTCGCCTTGCCGGCGAAATACGCGTCGCCGACGCTCAACACTTCGTCGACCACCAGGATGTCGGGCTCGATGCACGTCGCGATCGCGAACGAGAGCTTGGCACCCATCCCGGAGCTATACGTCTTTACCGGGGCATAGATGAACGGGCCGAGTTCGGTGAACTCGACGACCTCCTCGACCAGCCGGTCGATCGAACTGCGGCTGCAGCCGTTCAGCAGGAGGTTGAAACGGATGTTGCTAAGTCCGGTCTCCTCGGGGTTCAGGGTCGTCGTCAGGCTGAGCATGCCCGAAACTCGCCCGTTGACCTTCACGCTGCCGGTGGTGGGCTGCAGGTTGCCCGTGATGATCCGCAGCAGGGTCGTTTTTCCCGAGCCGTTCGGCCCGATAATGCCCACTCGGTCGCCGACAGGGACGGTGAAACCTACGTCGCGCAAGGCCCAGAACGTATCGTGGCGTTTGCGCCTGCTCATCATCTCAAGCAGCATGTCGCTCGGCTTGCCGTAAACGGCGAACGCCTTGGAGATGTTGTCGACGACGACTGCTGGCTCGCTCATAGCACGTTGCCGAAGGCCGGCTTTAGTCTGCGAAACACGCGGTAACCCAGGACGAAAACCGCGACGCTGCCCAAGGCGGTTACCACCCAGGCCCAAGGGTGCTCGATGCGGCCGAAATACAGCGCATCCTGATAACACCAAACGAGATAGCTGAACGGATTGAGGTAGAGCAACGGCTTGAAGGAGTCGGGCACCCACGCGGGAAGGTAGAAGGCCGGGACCAGATACATGCCCGCGAGACAGAAGAGCTGAACGAAGTCTTTCAGGTCGCGCAGGAAAACACTGGTGGCCGAGAACAGGAAGGCCACTCCGATCATGGCCAGAACCTGCAACGCCAGCAACAGGGGGACCAGGAGGTAGGTCACGTGCAGCCCGCCGGTGGTCGCGAGCACGTACGCCGCGAGCAGGAGCAGCAGCACGCTTTGGGTGAACGTGGCCACCAGTACGCCCCGGACCGGCAACACCTCGAGCGGAAAGACCATCTGCTTCACGAGCGGCGCGCTGCCCGTGATCGAACTGCAACTTCGGGTCATCGATTCCTGAAAGCCCATCCATGGGATGAGGCCGGACAAGAGGTAGGCGGTGTAATCAAGCGGCATCTCGTACGTGCCGCCGAGCTTCGTGCGAAACACGAGGCCGAACACGACTGCGTAGACGGAGAGCAGAAACAGCGGGTGCCCGATTGCCCAAAGCACGCCGAAGGCCTGCCCGGAGTAACGGTCGCCGACCTCACGCCTCGCCATCTCGACCGCGAGCCTACGGTGACGCGCGACCAGCAACACACCTTCGCGAAGTGCCTGACCATGTCCTGCCAGCAGGTTCATGTAGCGCGGTCTGCCGTAGCAGAGTGCGTGGGGTCAGGTGAGACGTTCACACCACTTCTCCAAGCTAAGCAGCGACCAGATGAAAGGCCGAGTAGGTTACCGGCCTTCGAGGTCTTCGTCCACAAGCGCATGCACGGCGCCCGAGTCCAGAGGCTCGTTTTCGTGCAACTCGATGATCTGCGTTAGGTTGCCGAGTTTGGTGCGAGTCGGGATACGCATCGCGTAATCGACGAGGTCTTCGCCTCGAGGTAGAGCAAATGGTTGATGTCGTCCTCGGGACGCGTGAGGGTCTCGACGTTCTTCCGGCACCGGGGAGCTCGAGCCTGCCCAGACGGGCGACGCTGCGCCCGCGCAAGATACCCTGCGGTGCATTCACGAGCGATCCTCGATCCATGCTGTCGCGCCGGGTTATCCTTCTGGTGTCACCAGCTATACTGATTCAACCGATGCGCAGAACAACTGCAGTAGCGAGCGCAGTGGCGCGCAAGACTTGAGGAGACGCAATCGATGGGGCACCACCTTTTCGATGCCGGTCTGCGGCCTAGCTGCGCGGCCGCTGCTTTTCTCGTTGCTGTACCGTCTCTGCGTGCGGAGCACTGGCGGGGTAAGCCGGTGCAGTTGATCGCGCCGTTAGCCGCGGCGGCGCTATCAGCGCGCTCGCCCGCATCGTCGGCCAGCGCATGACCGAGCGTTACGGGCAGCCGGTGCCGGTGGAGAACCGCGCTGGTGGCAATCTAGGCGCCGAACTGGTTGCGCGCGCCACCTCGGACGGTTACGTTCTTCTGCTCGACGACAGTTTCGAGGAAGTATGCCGGGTGCTGAAGCCGGACGGCATGTTCCTGGGCGGGATATCCCTGGTTCCTGGGCCCCTCCCCTACGACCCGTTCAGCGCGCCCCTGCAACTGGCGGACGAGTTCCACGTGCCCCACTTCGACAGCTCGTGGTTCGAGTCGCTCTTCTTGCGGCATTTCGACGTGGAGGACGTGCCCCCCCCCGCCAACAGCAGCTTTTTCTATGTTGCCCGCCCGAAACGCGACCGTCGCTCGCTCGGCGCACCGGGAAATGGGTGCGAGACGTGAGCGCGGCACCCAAGCCCCCGGGCCTGCTGGACGAGGAACTCGTTGCATGGCTGAGGCGTTTCCGCAAAGCCCACGGCCGCTCACCGCGCGTCCTGCATATCGGCAACATTGCGAACAACGCCTACAACAACGCGAAGATCATGAACGCCGCGGGCCTCGACTGCGACGTGCTCTGCTTCAACTCCTACCATGTGATGGGCACTCCTGAATGGGACGACGCTGATCTGCGGGCGACCCCCGAGGATCAGTTCAATCCGGACTGGCGGCAGGTCGTGCGATTCGCGCGGCCTCGTTGGTTCGCTCAAGGTGACCTTCACACCTGCCTGAGCTATCTCCTCGCCAGGCGGCAGGGCAATGCGTTCGAGGCATCACTGCTTTGGTACCGACTATCGGTCGAAGCGAAGTTCCATCCGGGCGATCGGTTCGTTGACAGGCTGGGCGGTTGGCACGCGCGCCTCGTGGATCGCCTTGTGGATCGGCTTGTGGATCGCCTTGTGCGGCTGCGAAGAGCAGCGCGTCGCCTTGTCCTCGAGCCTGTGGGGATCACGCCAGCCCGCGCTCAAGTCCTGCTTTCGCCGACGCAACTGGCGGGCGTGATTCGCGGTCGCCTGAAGAAAGTCCGTCGCGCGAGACAACGCGTACCGGGTCCCGCCCCCGCGTCGCTCATCGTGGAGCTTGCGGCCGGAGACCACCTGGGTGCCGACGCAGCCAGAACGGCCCCACAAGCGCTCGGCGCAGACCTGATAGGCGCGGGCGCCGGGATACGCGTTGATGCGACGGGGCTGAGCAGCGACGAACTCTCGGATCGCTGGAGACGTG
>JBILGF010000517.1:0-2525 GCA_044351195.1 Burkholderiales bacterium | reverse complement strand
TCAACATCGATGCCGCCCCCGCGCGGCACGATCTCCCTGGTGGTGCCCCATGCGGCACCCAAAGACAGGGAGCGGCCATGATCAGGGAAGTGAGCGGAGACATCCTGCTGTCCGGTGCACAGGCCGCCGCGCACGGGGTTGCACCACATGACCATTTCGCCAGCGGCCTGGCCCTGGCGCTGCGCGAACTGCACAAGCTGGTGCTGAAGGAGAAGTTCACCAGCCTTGCGCTGCCGCGCCTTGCCACTGGCGTGGGCGGGCTCGACTGGGAAGACGTGCGCCCGCTCATCGACAGCCATCTGGGCAACCTCGACATTCCGGTCATCCTCTACCGCACGTACCAGTCCGGCGTGAAGGCGGCGGAGTAGCAGCGACCGGCCTCGGCCGGGCATCCGCCCCGCCGCATTGACCGCCGCGATCAGCGCAGGCCCCGGGTCGGCGGCCCTTTGAGCTCGACCCGGTTGCCCTGCGGGTCGCGGATGTACATCGAAGGGCCAAAACCGTCCTCGCCATAGCGCTCGCGTACCTCTCCGGGCTGCACGCCGTGCGACAGCAGCCAGGCACGAAGCGACGCTTCGTCCCAGCCGTCGATCCTGAAGCAGAAATGCTCGAGGTTGTGTCCTTCGGCCTGCGGTGCGGCACCGCCCTCGCGCCCGATCGCACCGTCGGTCGGAACCAGGTCGATCAGCGAGCGGCCGGCCCGCAACTGGGTGAGTCCTGCAGCGGTGTTCACGCGCTCGAGGGTGGCGCCCAGCACGTCTCGGTAGAACGCGACCATGCGGTCGAGGTCCAGCACCCGCAGCACGACATGGTCCAGGTGCAGGATACGCAGCGGATTCGTGCCTGCTGCCTCGATGTCTCTGTCGTCTGCCGTGGCCATAGCGCCTCCGCCTCCGCCTGCGATCGCGCGCGGGTAGTGCGCGCGGGGATGCTGCTGCGCCCGGGTGCCGGACACATGCGCCAGCGCTCGGGCGTACGATACCAAGTGGCCCGTGCCACCGCAAAGCCTGCATGGCATCGTGCACAGCCGCAGGCCGGAGCGTTTACGATCGGGCATCGAGGCGGCCGCACCACGCGCGCGGCAGACAGGAAGCGGCGCATGAACCACAGCACACATCCACCATCCGGACGGGCACCGAGGGATCCGCTGCCATGGGTGGGCACCACGATCTTCACCGTGATGTCCGCGCTGGCCGGCCGGCACCAGGCGATCAACCTCGGCCAGGGCTTTCCCGACTTCGACTGCGACCCGGCGTTGCAGCAGGCCGTCACCGATGCCATGCGCGCCGGGCACAACCAGTATGCGGCGATGCCGGGCGTACCGGCGCTGCGCGAACGCATCGCGGCGAAGACAGCATCGCTCCACGGGCACGGCTATGACGTCGACCACGAGATCACGGTCACCGCAGGCGCGACCCAGGCGATCATGGCTGTGGTGATGGCCCTGTGCGGACCCGGCGACGAGGTGATCGTGCTCGAGCCCTGCTACGACTCGTACCAGCCCTCGATCGCACTGGCCGGCGCCAGCGCGGTGCGCGTACCTCTGGATGCCGGTCGCGATTATGCGGTCGACTGGGCTCGCGTGCGCGCAGCGGTCACCCCGCGCACGCGCCTGCTGATGATCAATTTCCCGCACAACCCCACCGGCCAGGTGCTGGAACCGGCCGACATGGCGGCGCTGGAATCGATCGTCGAGGACACCGGCATCATCGTGCTGTCGGACGAAGTGTACGAACACATCGTGTTCGACGGGCGCGAACACCAGAGCATCGCGCGCTCGCCGCTGCTCGCCGCGCGCGGCGTGCTGGTTTCGAGCTTCGGCAAGACCTTCCATGCCACCGGATGGAAGGTCGGGCATGTGTGCGCGCCCGCCGCGCTGAGTGCGCTGATCCGCAAGGTGCATCAGTTCATGGTGTTCTCGGTATCCACGCCGATGCAGCATGCGCTCGCGGCCTACCTCGATGACCCGCGACCCTGGCAGGGCCTGCCGGCCTTCTACCAGCGCAAGCGCGACCGCTTCTGCGCGGCCCTGCAAGGCTCGCGCTTCCGGCTGCTGCCCTGCCGCGGAACCTACTTCGCGCTGGCCGACTACTCGGCGATCAGCAACGAACCCGAAGACGTGTTCGCACATCGCCTGATCGAGCGCCATGGCGTCGCGGCGATCCCGGTGTCGGCCTTCTACCGTGAGGGCTTCGACAATCATGTCGTGCGCCTGTGCTTCGCCAAGCGCGACGACACGCTGGACGCAGCAGCGGCCAGACTATGCTCAATCTGAACAGGAGGCCGACCGATGCCCAGGAACCGGAATGACCGAATCGACATCATGGCCGGCGTCTTCCGGTCCCCGATCCGGAGGGTGCTGCCAGCCCTGTTGCTGCTGCTGTGCAACGCGGCGGTACACGCCGAGGCGCCAGGCGCGTCGCGCCTTCCGGTGCCCCAGATCACGGCCGCCGGGCTCGGCCAGGCGCAGGCCGCGCCCGACATCGCGGTGATCCGCTTCGCGGTCGAGACTGCGGGGCCGGATG
>JBILGF010000446.1:0-2960 GCA_044351195.1 Burkholderiales bacterium | reverse complement strand
CGCTGCGCCAGGCGCTCGAACGGCAGGGCATCGCCGCACGGGATATCGCAACCACCGGCTACAGCATACGCAGCGACGTGCGCCCCTCCGACAGGACGCCGAAGGAGCGCCCTGCCGGTTTCGTCGCGCGCAACGGCATCCGGGTGACCGCGCACGCGCTCGACCGTGTCGGGGCCATGATCGACGCCGCACTCGCCGGCGGAGCCAACCAGGTCGACGAGGTCTCGTTCCGGCTTGCCGACGACGGCGCCTTGCGGCAGCAGGCGCTCGCACGGGCGGTCGAGCACGCACGCATGAAGGCGCAGACGATGGCGACAGCCGCCGGCGGGCGCCTCGGACCGCTGCTCGAACTGTCGTCCGGCGCGGGACGCGGCGACGGCCCGCAACCGTTCGCGGCCAGGGCCGCTGCCACCCCGATCAGCGCGGGCGAACTGATCGTGGTCGAGCAGGTGGTGGTGCGCTGGCGCTTCATCGCGGAGAACCCCTGATGGCAGCACGCATGCCGCCGCCTGCCGATGGCCACCGATGTGCGCCGAGGACGAGCGCGGGTTTACCATCACGCTGACGACGACAACGCAGCAGACCCGGAGGCATTCGATGGACAAGGTGGTGGCATCACCGCAGCAGGCACTGGCAGACATCGAGGATGGTGCGACGGTCGCCATCGGCGGCTTCAGTGTCGGCCACCGGTTCGCACTCAGCCTGATCACCGCGCTGCGCGACAAGGGCACGAAGGACCTGTGCGTGGTCTGCAACTCGATGGGTGCGGCAGGCGAGTTGCGCGGCCAGATCCTTGCCGAGAACAAGCAGGTGCGCAAGCTGATCGCGGCCTTCACCGTGCGCCCGGGCATGCCGGCTGCATCCGAGGAACAGATCCGCGCCGGGCAGATGGATGTCGAACTGGTGCCGCAGGGCACCCTGGTCGAGCGCTGCCGAGCCGGTGGTGCCGACATCCCTGCCTTCTTCTCGGCCGCCTGCGTGGGCACCGAGATCGCGGACGGCAAGGAATCCCGCGAGATAGACGGGCGCACCTATGTGCTCGAGACGGCGATCAAGGTCGACTACGCGCTGCTGCGCGCGTGGCGCGCCGATCGCGCCGGCAACGTGCAGTTCCGCGGTGGCAGCCAGAACCTGAACCCAGCCTTCGCCAAGGCCGCACGCATCGCGATCGTCGAGGTCGACGAGATCGTGGAGGTCGGACAGATCCCGCCGGAGCTGATCAACCTTCCTGGCATCTTCATCAGTCGCGTGGTGAAGAGCACCAACCCGTTCGACGCGAGGCAGACGCCGCAGTCGAAGAAGCGTCCGGCCGACCAGCCCAGGGAATACAACGGCAAGCCTGCGCTGACCCGCTCCGGCATCGCGCGGCGCGCGGCACGCCTGGTGCGCGAGGGCAGCTACGTGAACCTGGGCGTGGGCATTCCCACGATGGTGTCCAACCACCTGGAAGGCCGCGACGTGGTGCTGCATGCCGAGAACGGCGTGCTCGGCTACGGCCGGATGGTGTCGGGCGACAGGGTCGATCCGGACATGTACAACGCGAGCGGCCAGTATGTGGAACTGGTGCCCGGCGCCTCGTTCTTCGACTCGGTGACATCGTTCGAGATGGCGCGCAGCGGGCGTATCGACACGGTGATCCTCGGGGCCTACGAAGTCGATGCCACCGGCAGTGTCGCCAACTGGAGCACCGAGAACGCGCGTCTGGGCGGCATCGGCGGCGCGATGGACCTGATCTCCGGCGGCAGCGAACTGATCATCGTGATGGAACACTGCGACAGCAGGGGCGGGCCGAAGCTGAAGGAACGCTGCCGCTTCCCGCTGACCGGGAGGCGCTGCGTCGACTGGGTAGTGACCGACCTCGCGCTGCTGCGCTGGGACGACGCCGCCAGCCGGTTCGAGCTGATGGAAGTCGCACCCGGCTTCGAGGTCGACGAGGTGATCGCGCTCGCCGAGATGCCGCTGGTGCCGGCGGCAGCCGTGGGCACGATGGACTGACCGGCGGGCAGGGGGCGGATCCCCCTGCGGCCCGCCCACGCAACCGATCCTGTCGCTGGAACTTGGCGCATATTGTGCTTATCCTGACAGGGCAGCACTCCGGAGGATCACCGTCTTGCCAGCGTCGACACCCCAGCAGCCCGAGCACTACCTCGACCGCATCCTCAACCCGCGCTCGATCCTGATCGTCGGGGCCTCGAAGGACCCGGTCAAGCGTGGCAACCGCGCGATCCAGTCGCTGGTCGCAGACCACTACAGCGGCACGATCCTACCGATCAATCCGCGCGAGACCGAGATCCTCGGCTTCCCCTGCTACCCGTCGATCACCGATGCACCGGGCGAGCTCGACCTGGCGGTGGTCTGCACTGCAGCGCATACGGTCAAGGCCGTGATCGAGGAATGCGGCCGGCGCAAGGTGAAGGGCGCGATCCTGCTCGCCGCCGGCTTCAGCGAGATCGGCGAGCAGGGGCGCGTCCTCGAAGACGAGGTGGTCGCGCTGGCCCGCCAGCACGGCGTGCGCCTGATCGGCCCGAACACCAACGGCATGTTCAGCGCCCGCCTGGGCTGCAATGCCTGGGGACTGCCCGACATCCCGCGCGGTCCGCTGGGCCTGCTCTCGAACTCCGCCAACTGCGTGACCTCGATCGTGATGCAGGCGCGTACCCATGGCTTCATGGGCATCAACACGATGCTCAGCGTCGGCAACCAGGCCGATATCGAGTTCCACGAGTACCTCGAATGCCTGGGTGAAGACCCCGATGTGTCGGCGGTGATGCTCTACCTCGAAGGGTTCAAGAACGCTGCGGCGTTCCGCGCGGTGGCACGCCGAACCACGCAGAAGAAGCCGGTGGTGATGTATGTCGCCGGGCGCACCAGCGAGGGCAAGCGAGCGGCCAAGTCGCACAGCGGTTCGCTGGCGGGTGCCTATGCGATCAACCGCGGCGCGCTGCGCCAGTCGGGCGTCA
>JBILGF010000234.1:0-5501 GCA_044351195.1 Burkholderiales bacterium | reverse complement strand
CGAGATGGAGTTCCGCAACCCGAACGACCGTGTGCTCGAAGGCGAGTTGCAGTTTCCGTTGCGCCCCGGCCAGGTGGTGACCGGTTTCGCACTCGACATCGATGGTGAACTGCGTCCCGCGGTACCGGTCGAGAAGGCGCGCGGCCGCCAGGTGTTCGACGACGTGATCCGGGCGCGGGTCGATCCCGCGCTGCTGGAGGTGACCGAAGGCAACAACTACCGCCTGCGCGTGTATCCGCTGCCAGCCAACGGCAGCCGTCGGGTCGTGCTCGAGATCGGCGAGTCGCTCGCGCGTACGACCGAAAGGGGACAAGTGCGGCTCGACTACCAGTTGCCGCTCCAGTTCGGGCAGCCGATCGGCCGCCTCGAGGCAGACCTGCGCTTTCCCGGCACCGAGGCCCGCATGGTGTCCGCCAGCCTGGGCGCCGAGCGCCTGATGGCTTCAGCCGGTCCCGACGGCAGCGCGCGGCTGGTGGTCGAACGCAGCGCCGCCGTCGACCCGCAGTTGCGCGTGCAGGTGCCGGCCGCCGGCAACCGTGCGCAGGTATCGACCGCATCGTTCGCCGGCGACACCTTCCTGTATGCGGAGATACCGCTCGCGGCGGCAAGTCGTGCGCGTCCGGCCCCGGCCGAGATAGCGATCGTCTGGGATGCATCGGGCTCGGGTGCGAACCGTGACCATGGCCGCGAACTGGCCGTGCTCGACGGATACTTCCGCGCGCTCGGCAGCGTGACCGTGCAACTGATCCAGGTGCGCGATGTCGCGCTGCCGGCGGAGCGTTTCGAGGTGACCGGGGGCGACTGGCGTTCGCTGCGGTCGGCACTCGAGAAGATGGTCTACGATGGCGCGACCAACCTGGGTGCGATCGCGATCCCGGCGTCGGCACGGCTCGCGCTGCTGTTCTCGGACGGGCTGGGCAACTACGGCCCCGATCCGATGCCTGCGGCCCAGGTGCCGATGTATGCGCTGACCGCCTCGACCGCCGCCGATCCGGTCGCACTGCGCCACAGGGCCGAACAGTCGGGCGGTGCGCTGATCGACCTGCAGCGCACCGCAACCGCCGATGCGGTGCGTGAACTGCGCACGCAGCGCAGCCGCGCGATCGCCGCACGCGCCGACGGTGCAACCGACCTGGTGCAGGCAAGCGTGTATCCGGAGGACGGGCGTATCGTCGTCGCCGGCCGGATGCTTGCGCCGGTGGCGACGATCGAGCTGGAGATCGTCGCACCCGACGGCGCGCGCACCACTCGTCGTATCGAGGTGTCCAGCAGCGCGGCCCGCACGGCCGGTGCGGGCGGCCCATCGGGCAGCCTCGCCGCCCAGCGCTGGGCGGCGCTCCGGCTGGCCGCGCTGCAGGCCGACGCCGAACGCAACCGCGGCGAGATCCGGCGGCTGGGCATGCGCTTCTCGATGCCTACGCCCGAGACCTCGCTGATCGTGCTCGACGCGGTTGCCGACTACGCCCGCTATGGCATCGAACCGCCGCCTGCGCTGCGCGCAGCCTACGAGCGCCTGGTCGCCCGCCAGCGCGATGCCGACCTGCTCGCGCGCAGCCGCCAGCTCGACCGCATCGCCGCCCGCTTCGCGGAGAAGCAGTCGTGGTGGGAGCGGGTATTCCCCAAGGACGAGCCGCCCAGGGCGGTGTCGAAGACCGTGCCGGCACCGGCCGGTGCCGCCGTCGGGTCGGCCGCCGGGTCTGCCGCTGATTCGGCACGACGCTCCGAGCAGCGTGCAGCACCGCCAGCACCCGCATCGGTCGCACGCGCGAATGCGGTTCCTGCGCCTGCGCCCATGGCATCCAGTGCCGCCGAGACGGCGGCCGGCAACGCGACGGCGGCACCGCAGGCATCGATCCGCCTCGCCAGGTGGGTGCCGGATGCGCCCTATGCGAAACGCCTGCGTGCCGCACCCGACAGCGCGCTCTACGAGATCTACCTCGACGAACGTCCTTCTTACCTGGCCAGCACGGCTTTCTTCCTCGACGTGGCCGACCTGCTGTTCGAGCGCGGCCAGCCGGCGCTCGCGAACCGGGTGCTGTCGAACCTCGCGGAGATGAACCTCGAGAACCGCCATATCCTGCGCATCCTCGGCTACCGTCTTCTGCAGGCGAAGCAGGTCGCCCTGGCACTGCCGGTGCTGCGGAAGGTGCTGCTGCTCAGTCCGGACGAGCCACAGTCGTATCGAGACCTCGGCCTCGCGCTCGCGCAGGCAGGTCAGGCGCAGCCGGCGATCGACCATCTGTGGCAGGTGGTGGAACGGCCGTGGAACAATCGTTTCCCCGACATCGAACTGATCGCGCTGGCGGAGCTGAACGCGATCGTCGCGCGCTCGGCGGCCACTGGCGGGCCGGCACTCGATACCCGGGCGATCGACCCGCGCCTGCTGCGCAACCTGCCGCTCGACCTGCGGGTCGTGCTGTCGTGGGATGCGGACAACACCGACATCGACCTCTGGGTGATCGATCCGAACGGGGAGCGCGCATTCTACGGGCGCAGGCTTACCTACCAGGGCGGCCGCATGTCGAACGACTTCACCGGCGGCTACGGACCCGAGGAGTTCTCGCTGCGCACGGCGAAGCCGGGCACCTACACGGTCAAGGCGCAGTTCTACGGGCACAACCAGCAGATCGTGGCACCCGCCACGACCCTGATGCTCACCTTCTCGACCGGATTCGGGACGCCCGGGCAGCGCGACGAGGAGGTCATCCTGCGCCTGGCTGGCCGCGGGCAGGAGGTGACGGTAGGCACGTTTACGGTCGGCGTGCCCGAGCCGCGCTGAGGGGGATCGCCGTGTACCAGCCGGTCCCGGGGCTGAACCGACGCGCGGTGAACTTGCGGGTCAGCCCGCCGTCGGGGCGACCGCGGCCGGCGCCCAGGTGCCGTGCAGGTAGCGCTGCGGCAGGCCACCGGCCTCCGGCAGCCGGAACAGGTGCAGCCAGCCATGCTCCACCAGCGCACGCAGCCGTGCATGCCGGCCCAGGATCGTCCCGATCGCGCCGGCCGGTGCCTCGAACACCCCGATGTGGCCGCCGACCACGTTGTGCAGCAGCTTGTTGCCGCAGCCGTAGCGCACCGGGTCGACGGTCGAGGCGTAGTACTGCAGGTTGATCCAGTTGGCGACCACCAGCGGCGCGGTCATGATCAGTTCCAGCACCGCCAGGTCCGGATCATCCGCCCAGTGGTAGTCGTGCAGGAACGCGCGACCCTGCAGGTCCAGCCCTGCCGTGCGTGCGCGCGGTGCAGCGATGAAGGCGGCATTGCCGGCCAGTCCCCACTCGGGGCATGTCTGCGCCCAGTCGTTGGCCCGGATGCGCAGTTCGCGCAGCAGGCGTACCGGGTCTGCCGCGGCGAGGTCTGGCGACAGGGACGGTGCCCGCGCGGCGCGCGCGGCATCGCCGGCTGCGCGCAGGTGCCTCGCGAGTCTGGCGACAGCCTCTACGTGGGACGGCGGCACTGTGTCGCAGTCTGCGCTGTCGAACCAGATCCGGCAGCTCGAGGAATCCTTCGGGCAGCCGTTGTTTGCCCGGGTCGGCCGCACGCTCAAGCTCACCGAGGCGGGCCACCTGGCGCTCGCCTATTCGGAGAGCATCTTTGCCTCCGGCAACGAACTGCTCGCGCTGTTGCGCGATGGACACCGTGAACAGCGGCAGGTGCTGCGCATGGGCGCGATGGCCACGCTGTCGCGCAACTTCCAGGAGAACTTCGTCCAGCCGCTGCTGGCGCGCGATGACGTCTCGCTCGCGCTGCAGTCGGGCAGCCTGCAGGAACTGCTCGCGCGGCTGCGGGTGCATGCGATCGACCTCGTGCTGTCCAACCGGCGGGTACCGGCCACGGTCGACGATCCCTGGCGCTGCCGCCGGATCGCACGCCAGCCGGTGAGCCTGGTGGGAAAGCCGCGGCCGAGGCGACGCGCGTTCCGTTTCCCCGACGACCTGGCTGATGTACCGCTGCTTCTGCCGGGGCGCGACAACGACATCCGGACGGGTTTCGACCTGATCTGCGAACAGCGCGGACTGCGCTACCGCCTGCGTGCGGAGGTCGACGACATGGCCCTGCTCAGGCTGCTCGCGCGCGATTCGGACAGCGTGGCGCTGGTGCCGACCGTGGTGGTGCAGGACGAACTGCGCAGCGGTACCCTGACTGAGTACTGCGTGGTGCCGGACCTGCACGAGAACTTCTATGCGATCACGGTGCAGCGGCACTTCGAGCCGCCGCTGCTGAAGACCCTGCTGCGGCGGCCGGAGGCGGACGTGCTCGCGTTCGGTGGCGAGTAGGGCGCAGCCGGTATCCAGGTCCGGGCGCGCAGTGCTGCCTGGCCGGCAACCGCCCCTTGCCCTACTTTGCTTCCTGCAGCTTGAGCAGCCGGGCTTTCACTTCCCGCTTGCCGAGCGCGCGCAGCTCGGCGATCGTCTCGATCATCGCCGGCTGCGGCCGGGTCGACGCCGTTTCCCAGTTGTAGACGGTCTGGTCACTCACGCCCAGCAGCAGCGCGACCTCGCGTACCGTGAGGCCGAGGCGCACACGGAACGAGCGCAGGCCTTCGGCGCGACCGTCGTGCCGCGCTTGCTCAGTTGCGACAGCTCGCGGCGCAGGGCGCTGCACTCTTCCTTCAGTGCCGCGATCATGCGACGTTGTTGTGCCCAGCGTTTCTTCAGCGGAACGATCTCCGCGTTGATCTGCCGCCTGGCGAGGCGGGTGATCTCGTCCCGCAACAACGATGTCAGGTTTGCCATGTAGACAGATGCCTTCACTACCGATGGGGCAACAATGGTACGCGGTCGCACGGAGGTGGCGCACGGAGACAGTGCGCGCGCGGCGTGTGTCGTTCTGCCGGGTGTCGCGCCGATGCAACCCTGCCACGGTCGTCAGTCGGCGCGGATGTCCAGCGCGCGTATCAGCTGGCCATAGCGCTTGAGGTCGGTTCGTACCAGTTCCACCGATTCCGCCGGGCTGTTGGCGATCACGTCCGAGCCCGTCTGCTGTATCGATGCGGTGAGTTCCGGGGTGCGCAGGATGCGGACCAGTTCGGCGTTGAGCCGGTCGATCACCGCTGGCGGCGTGCGCGCGGGCACCAGCACCATCTGCCAGTTGCCTTCGACATAGTCCGGCACTCCCGTCTCCGATACGGTCGGTATGTCGGGCAGCGCGGCGATGCGCTTACGCCCGGTGACGGCGAGCACGCGCAGCTTGCCCGAGGTGAGATGCGGCCGGACCGCGACCGACGAAGCCCAGGACAGCTTCACCTCGCCGGCAAGCAGTGCCTGTATCGCCGGGCCCACGCCGCGGTAGGGGACATGGGTGAACGAGACCTTCGCCATCGATGCGAACAGTTCGCCGGCGATATGGGTCGCGTTGCCATTGCCGCCGGAGCTGTAGGTGATGTCGCCCGGCTTCGCCCTTGCGAGGTCGAGCAACTGTCGTATCGTCGTCACAGGGACGGAGGGATGCACTGACAGCGCATACGGTTGCCAGAGCAAGGTCGTCACGGGTGCGAAGTCCCG
>JBILGF010000232.1:0-5517 GCA_044351195.1 Burkholderiales bacterium | reverse complement strand
CGCCCATCAGCCCCATCGCGCTGCGTATCTCGAGCTCGAGCAGTTCCAGCATGCGGATCACGCCCGGCTCGCCGGCTGCGGCCAGCGCCCAGCCATGCAGCTTGCCGATGCCCACCGCCTTCGCGCCCAGCGCGACCGCCTTGACGATATCGGTGCCACGCAGGATGCCGCCGTCCATCAGTACCTCGGCACGTCCATCGACCGCTTCGGCCACTTCGGGCAGCACCTCGATGCTCGCCTGTGCATGGTCGAGCTGGCGCCCGCCATGGTTCGATACGTAGACCACGTCGACGCCATGCTCGACCGCGAGCTTCGCGTCCTCGCCGGTGGCGATGCCCTTCAGGATCAGCGGCACGCCCATGCGCTCTTTCATCCAGAGCACGTAGTCCCAGGTAAGGCTCGCCTGGTGCGAGGCATCGCCACCACCTTCGCGCACCAGCTGGTGGTTGATGAGGTCGCGCTCGCGCCGGCTGTAGTAGGCACGATCGACCGTCACGCACAGCGCGTCGTAGCCGAACGACTTCGCACGGTCGAGGATGTCGCCCACCCAAGCCCTGTCGCCGCGCACGTAGAGCTGGAAGATCAGCGGCTTGCCGGCTTCCTTCGCGATCAGGTCGAGCCCGGGGCGCGCCGCGGTGCTGACGAAGCAGGGCACGTTCTTCTTCACCGCCGCCACCGCCACCGCTGCTGCACCGCGCGGATCGGCATATTGCAGGTAGTTGCCGATCGGCGCGATGAACATGGGCACCGGCATCGCCTTGCCCAGCAGCGAGGTGGTGGTGTCGATGTTACGCACGTCGACCAGCACCCGCTGGCGCAGCGCCAGGCTGTCGAGCGCCATCCGGTTGCGGCGCAGGGTGGCCTCGGAGTCGGAGCCGCCGGACAGCATGTCCCAGGTGCCCTGGGACAGGTTTCGCCGTGCTGCGGCGACGATCTCCTGCAACGTCGAGAAGGTCTGCGCCAGTGCATGCTGCGCGGCCAGCCGGGTCGCGTCGGCGACCTGCGCGGGGTCCTGGGCCTGCTTGGGGTCGATCATCTTGACTGCGGCGCTCATGCTCTGCTCCGTGGGGGCTGGTTCATTCGGGCTGGATATTCGCTTCGCGTGCCGCCTTCTGCCAGCGCGCGATCTCGGTGCGATTGAACGCCTCGTACTCTTCCGGCGTGTTGCCGACCGGATCGGCACCCTGGTCGGCGAAGACTTTCTTCACGTCGGCCGAACCGAGCGCTGCCCGGATCGACGCATGCACCCGGTCGACGATCGGACGCGGCGTGCCAGCGGGCCCGAGGATACCGAAGCCGCTCGACACCACGAACCCCGGCAGCCCCGACTCTTCCATCGTCGGGACATCGGGAGCCGCGGACGAACGCTTGACGCCGGTCTGCGCGATCAGGCGCACCTTGCCGGCACGGACGAACTGCACCACCGCAGGCAGGCTGGCGAACTGGAACTCGACCTGGCCCGCGATCAGGTCCATCAGCGCGGGGCCCGCGCCCTTGTACGGGATATGGACGAACCGGACCTTGGCTGCGGAATTGAGCAGCTCGCCCGACAGATGTCCCACCGTGCCCCGCCCCGCGGTCGAGTAGTTGACCTGGTCGGGCCGCTTGCGCCCGAGCGCGATCAGTTCCTTCACGTTGCGCACCGGCAGCGACGGATGGACGATCAGGGCGGTCGGCACGTCGGCCACCAGCGAGATCGGCTGGAAATCCTTGACCGCGTCGAACGGCAGCTTCTTCACCATCGCCGGGTTGATCACATGCGAGGCCGACACCATCAGCAGCGTGTAGCCATCCGGGGCGGCGCGCGCGACGACATCGCTGCCGATCACGCCACCCGCGCCACCCCGATTGTCGATCAGCACCTGCTGCCCCAACGACTCGGCCATGCGCGGCGCGATCACCCGCGCGATGATGTCGGTGTTGCCGCCGGGGGCGAACGGCACGACCATGCGCACCGGCTTGGCTGGCCAGGCCTGCGCGGACACCGCGGCCGGCAGCACGGCGATAGCCGTTGCGCACGAGATCATCAGCGCTGTCGCGCCGCGCGCGAAGCTCGCGGGGACCGGGCCGGAAACGGCGGGTGCTGGCCTGCTGGCGCACGCGCCGCGTGCCGGTGTGTCGGTGACATTCATGGTGTGACTCCTCCTGCTGTTCGAAAGGTCCCGCACGCCCCGGCGTTGCGGAAGCCCCGGGCATGAGAGATGCGAAGCGCCCTGCCCTGATGACGAGGAAGGCGGTGTTTTTGTCGCGGGAATAGTAGCATCGGGGCCACATTCACAAAGCGCCTGGGCGCAACGCAGGACGGAGAAACCATGCAACTCAGAATAGCGATCCTCGAAGGCGACGACATCGGCCTCGAGGTGGTGCCGGAAGCGGTCAAGGTGATGAAAGCGGCCGCCGCGAAGGCAGGCCTGGCGGTCGAGTGGCTGCCGCTGCCCATTGGCCGGGCCGGGCATGCATCCCATGGACATTCCATGCCGCAGTTCACCGTCGATTCGCTGAAGACGGTGGACGGCTGGCTGCAGGGCCCGATCGGCCACAACGCCTACCCGCGCGGCGACGCCACCTGGATCAACCCGCCGCTGCGCAAGATCTTCGAACTGTTCGCCAACGTCAAGCCGGTGAAGTCGTACCCGAACATCGCCTCCATCCACAAGGACGTGGACATCGTCTTCCTGCGCGAGGTGACCGAGGGCATGCAGTCGGGCAGCGTCACCTTCGCCGGCACCGGCGAGTTCCGCCCGAACGACGACATCACCATCGGCCATCGGGTAATCACCCGGAAGGGCTCGAACCGGGTCGCACGCGCAGCCTTCGAGATCGCACGTACGCGCAAGCGCAAGCGCGTCACCGCCGTGCACAAGGAGCCGATCTTCAGGCTGGCCTGCGGCATGTTCGCGGAGGAATGCCGCAAGGTCGCGCAGGAGTATCCCGACGTCTCGTTCGACGAGGTACTGGTCGACGGTTTCGCGATGAAGCTGGTGATGAAGCCGCAGCCCTACGACGTGGTCGTCACCACCAACCAGTTCGGCGACATCCTGACCGACGAAGGCGCCGGCCTGGTCGGTGGCCTCGGCCTCGCCCCCGGGCTGTGCATCGGTGCGCACCAGGCGATGGCACAGGCCACCCACGGCTCCGCGCCAGACATCGCCGGCCAGAACATCGCCAACCCCTACGCGATGATCATGTCGGGAAAGATGCTGTTCGAATGGCTGGGACACCAGCGCGGGCTGCCCGAGGCGGTGGCCGCAGCCGCAGCGATCGACGCAGCGATGGACGCGGTGATCGCCGATGCCCAGGCCCTCACGGGCGACCTCGGCGGCAACGGCAGCACCCGCGAGATGGGTGATGCGGTGGTGGCGGCGATCGGCTGAGCGCGCACGCGGCGACCTGCTTCGGACCACCTGCGTCAGACGACCAGCGTCAGACGGCCAGCGTCAGACGACCAACGTCAGGGGACTGGCTTCAGGGTGTCCGCACCGCCGCGTCCACCGCGGCCCGCAGCCGGCGCGCGATTTCGACCACTTCGTCGTCGCCGACGATGAACGGCGGGGCCAGCAGCACATGGTCGCCGCGTTCGCCGTCGATGGTGCCGCCCATGGAATACACGCAAAGCCCCTGGCGCATCGCCTCGGCCTTGACCCGCGCATGCATCCTGCGCGCCGGGTCGAACGGTGCATCGTCCGCCCGGTCGGCCACCAGTTCGATCGACCAGAACAGGCCGCGGCCGCGCACGTCACCGACATGCGCATGCTCGCGGAACTGGTCGAGCAGCGCGGCCTGCAGCTTTTCGCCCTGCGCGCGCACCCGGGGCAGCAGCCCGTCGCGCTGCACGACCGTCTGCACCGCCAGCGCCGCTGCGCAGGCGACCGGGTGGCCGATGTAGGTATGGCCGTGCGAGAACGAGCCGGAGCCTTCGAGGATCGGCCGGTAGACCTTCTCGCTTGCCAGCGTGGCGCCGATCGGCTGGTAGCCGGCGCCCAGCCCCTTGGCGACGACCATGAGGTCGGGCGCCACGCCCTCCTGCTCGCAGGCGTGCAGGGTGCCGGTGCGGCCCATCCCGCACATCACCTCGTCGAGCATCAGCAGCACGCCGTACCGGTCGCAGACCGCGCGCACCTTCTCGAAGTACCCGGGAACCGGCGGCACGGTGCCCGCCGTGGCACCGCCGACCGTCTCGGCCAGGAAACCGATCACGGTGTCCGCCCCGAGCTTGAGGATCGACTGTTCCAGTTCATCCGCGAGCCGCTGCCCATACGCGTCGTCGGATTCACCGACGGGCCGGTAGCGGTACGGGAAGCAGGGCGACACATGCGTGACCGGCAGCAGGATCGGCTCGAACAGCCGGCGCGCGGATTCGCGCTGTCCGACCGACATCGCGCCGAGCGTGTTGCCGTGGTAGCTCTGCCGGCGCGCGATGAAGTGCCTGCGTTGCGGCTGGCCGATCTCGACGAAATACTGGCGCGCCATCTTCAGCGCGGCCTCGATCGCCTCGGATCCGCCGGACACGAAGTACACATGCTCGATGCCCGCCGGCGCGTGCGCGACCAGATGGTCGGCCAGCGCTTCAGCCGGCGCGCTGCTGAAGAAACTGGTATGCGCATAGGCGAGCGCGCCGACCTGCTCGCGGATCGCCTCGACTACTTCCGGATGGCCGTGGCCCAGGCACGACACGGCAGCCCCGCCCGAAGCATCGAGGTAGCGGCGTCCGTCATGGTCGGTGATCCAGCAGCCTGCACCGCCCACGGCCACCGGCATCGTGCTGCGCCCGCTGCGCTGGATGATCCGGCTCATCGCCTGACGCTCAGCTGTCGAGCCCGAGCAGCGCGACTGCGTTGCCGCTGCGGATCAGGTCCTTGGACGCCTCCGGCATGCCCGGCAGGTCGCGCAGCAGTTCCACGTCCTTCATCTTCATGCGGCCACCCGGATCGTCATGCGGATAGTCGGTCGCGAACAGGAACTGCGAAGCCCCGAGGAATTCGACGGCCTCGGCGAACCCGGGCTCTTCGGTCTCGATGGTGAAGAACAGGTTGGTGCGGAAATAGTGGCTTGCCGGCTTGCGGTTCTTCACCTCGTACACGTCGGCCGTGGTCAGCCGCTTGCCGGCCGAGGAGCGTTCGGTGCCCGGCACGATCCGGCGATGGAAGCGCGCGGAGGCATCCTCGTCGTCGTAGTTCAGCGGCGGCTTGTCGAGCGCGGCATCGAGTTTCTGCACCAGCGGCTGGATGAACGCGGTGCCGGCTTCGGTGTAGACGAACCTCAGGTCGGGGTAGTCGTCGAGAAGGCCGCTGGTCACCAGCGACACCAGGCTCAGGTGGCCTTCGGCCGGCGCGAACAGCTCCAGCCCGTCGGACTGGAAGAACATCTGGTTGCTCAGCCGGTGTCCGTGCTGGATCGAATGCATCATCAGCGGCATCTTCAGCTGCGCGGCGCGCGCGAAGAACGGCCACAGCTCGCGGTGGCTGCCCAGCGTCTCCGAGAACGGATGCGCGGCCACCGGGAACACCTTGTCGATCG
>JBILGF010000231.1:0-5529 GCA_044351195.1 Burkholderiales bacterium | reverse complement strand
ACGGTGCGCCGCGCGGATTCCTGAGAGTCTCCCAGCCGACCCGGAGAATGGTCGCCAGCTGGGGGCGCAAGGCCCACGCGATCAGCCAGACCCCGGCCGGCAGCATGGCCACGCTGGCGCTTGACATAATAATCGTTCACTGTGTCGCAGACATGCGTGCGTGGGGTGGCCCGTGCAAGCGCTGCATGCGCGTGCACGCGGTGCACGCGGTGCACACGGCGACGCCCGGCCAGCCAGTGCGTCGCGTGAACTGCCCGTGATGCTCAGTGCAGCTTGTCGACCAGGTGCGGCGGCAGCGGCAGCACCGGGATGCCCTCGTCGTGCAGTGCGCGTGCTTCATCCGTCGTTGCCACGCCGCGTATCGGCCGCTCGGGCGCTTCCTGGTTGTGGATGCGCCGCGCCTCGTCGGCAAACCCGGCACCGACATTTTCGGTCGACGCAACCCACTGGCGCAGCCGCTCGACGACCTCGCGCAGGTGCGCCGGATCGGCGTTGCCGGCCACGACAGGCACGCCTGCGCCCTGTGGCACCCCTCGCGCTGGAGACTCCTCAGGACGCGCTGCCACCTGCGCCGGCGCGCGAGCCGCGCTCTTCACGTGCAACACGCTGGGGACACGCGCAACCGACGCCGACTCGCATACCGGACAGCGCACCTGTCCGGCTTCGACCTGGCGTTCGCAATCGGCCGGCGAGCTGAACCAGCCCTCGAATCGGTGTTCGAGTTCACAACGGAAGTCGTAGATGATCACGGTGGCTGGTGCCCGGAACCGGACTCGAACCGGTATGCCCGTTGCGGGGCGACGGATTTTAAGTCCGTTGTGTCTACCAATTTCACCACCCGGGCGGCGAAATCAATATGGAGGCGGGGGTCGGAATCGAACCGGCGTACACGGCTTTGCAGGCCGCTGCATGACCACTCTGCCACCCCGCCCTGCTTTGCCGTCGTGACGCTGCCCACCGGTGTTCGATCGGCACGGCTGGTGCGACCGCAGCCGTTGCCACGATTGCCGAACACTCCGGCCATGCACATCGATCAAACAAAAATGGGAAGCGCGACAGGCGCTCCCCAGCGAGTTTTATGGAGCGGGAAAGGAGGCTCGAACTCCCGACCTCAACCTTGGCAAGGTTGCGCTCTACCAGCTGAGCTATTCCCGCATCACAGGAGGACGGATTATAGATTCGGCGGCGAGGAAGTCAAGTTCCGCACGCGCGAAAGATGAAGGACCCGCGGCGTTTCCGTTGCGACTGCGGGTCAGCCGCGCGCCGGCCGTGCCCGCCGCAGGTAATACACCATCGACCAGAGCGTGAGCACGGCCGCGAGGTAGATCAGCCAGGTGCCTATCCGCTGCACGTCGATGCCGAACAACGGGGTGTGGTAGAGCAGCATCGGGATCGCGATCATCTGTGCGACCGTCTTCACCTTGCCGATCATCGACACGGCGACACTGCCGCTGTGCCCGACCTTCGCCATCCACTCGCGCAGCGCCGAGATGGTGATCTCGCGCCCGATGATGATCACCGCGATGACCGCACCGACGCGATCGAGCCCGACCAGCAGGATCAGTGCAGCCGCGACGATCAGCTTGTCTGCCACCGGATCGAGAAAGGCGCCGAACGCCGTGGTCAGCCCGTAGCGACGCGCGATGTAGCCGTCCAGCAGGTCGGTGAACGCGGCACCGATGAACAGCAGGGTCGACAGCAGGTTCTTCTGGCCAGCGTCGAGCCAGGCGTCCGGCAGATAGAAGATGCCGATGAAGATCGGGATCGCGACGATCCGGGTCCAGGTCAGGTGGTTTGGCAGTGCAGGGTACATAGGCTCAGTGTAGCGCCCGATAGATGCGTTCAGCGAGTGAATGACTGATGCCCTCGACCTGCATCAGGTCCTGGGCACTCGCGGCGGCCACGCCGCGCAGGCCGCCAAAGCGTGCCAGCAACTGCTGCCGGCGCTTCGGCCCGACACCGGGAATGCCATCGATCGCCGATCCGACCCGCTTCTTGTCGCGCCGGGCGCGGTGGCCCTGGATCGCGAACCGATGCGCCTCGTCGCGAATCTGCTGCACCAGGTGGGCGCCGGGATGATCCATCGCCAGTTGCAGCCCCTCGCGGCCGTCGGTGAACACCAGGGTCTCCAGCCCGGGCTTGCGGCCCTCGCCTTTCGCCACGCCGACCACCGGCAGGTCATTCACGCCCAGGTCGTCGAGCACTTCGCGGGCGATACGGGACTGCCCTGCCCCGCCATCGATCAGCAGCAGGTCGGGCAGCCTGCCCTCGCCGGCCACCGCCCTGCGGAAGCGTCGCTCGAGGGCTTCGCGCATCGCGGCATAGTCGTCGCCGGGCGAGTCAGGCGCCACGTTGTAGCGCCGGTACTCTCCCGGCCGCATCGCGTCGCCGTCGTACACCACGCAGGAGGCTACTGCCGCCTCGCCCATCGTATGGCTGACGTCGAAGCATTCGATCCTGCGCACGGTCTCTGCCAGCCGCAGCGCCTGCTGCAACGCGCCCAGCCGCGCCTCCTGGTTCTGCTCGCTGGCAAGACGGCGCTCCAGCGCCATGCGCGCATTCTGCATCGCCATCTCGAGCCAGCGCCGGCGGATCTCGCGCGGATTGGCGGACAGCTGGATCCTGCGTCCGGCCTGCTGCGACAACACTTCGAGCAGGTCATCGGCCTCGATTGGCGGATGCACGATGATCTGTTCCGGTACCTCGGCACCGAGGTAATGCTGGGACAGGAAGGCACCAAGCACCTCGGACGGTGACGCGCCTTCGGCATGGTCCGGGAACAGGCTGCGGTCGCCGACATGGCGGCCGGCGCGGATCATCGCGACATTCACGCAGAACCGGCCGGACACCGACTCGCAGGCAACGACATCGGCATTGGTGGCAGTACCGGCATCGACGAATTGCGACTCGCGCACCTTGCGCAGGGCCTGTATCTGGTCGCGCAGCACCGCCGCCTCCTCGAACGCCAGCCGCTGCGCCGCGCCCTCCATGCGGCGCACCAGTTTCTCGATCACCAGATCGTCGTGCCCTTCGAGGAACAGTCCGACGCACGGTCCGGTGCAGCGCTGGATCTGCTGCAGCAGGCAGGGTCGCGAGCGGTTGCGGAATACGGTGTCCTCGCAGGTACGCAGCCGGAACACCTTCTGGATCAGCTGGATACTGGCGCGCACCGCCCCGGCGTTGGGAAACGGGCCGAAGAAGCGTGACTCCCGGTCGAGGGCGCCGCGATAGAACGCCAGTCGCGGGAAATCGCCGGGGCCGATACGCAGGTATGGATACGACTTGTCGTCACGATAGAGGATGTTGTAGCGCGGCTGCAGCGACTTGATGAAGTTGTTCTCGAGCAGCAGCGCCTCGGACTCGGAGCGCGTGATGGTGACGTCGAACCGGTGGACCTGGCGCACCATCAGTTCGATGCGCGGCGACACATTGCGTCCGGACTGGAAATAGGACGCCACCCGCTTGCGCAGGTCGATCGCCTTGCCGACGTACAGCACCTTCTCGTCCGCACCGATCATCCGGTAGACACCCGGCAGGTGGGGCAGTTCCGCCACACGTTGCAGCAACGCTTCACGCCCGGGTGGCAGTGGTGCGGAATCAGTGGTTGCCAAGAGCGCGCAACCCGTGCCGTGAAGCGTTCAAGGCAACAGGCGGATCAGCGACTGCCCGCATCCCGCCCCCCTGCCGAACCGTCGCCATCAGGCAACCCGCGAAACGGAATCACGGTTGCCGTACGGACTGCCGCCTGATGCGCGCGAGCCGTCGAGCCGAGCATGCCGTCCTTCTGCAGGTCGGATAACCCGGCCAGTGCGTCGCGCAACCGGAACAGGCTGTCCCACATGATCGAATGCGCCTTCAGGCATGCGGCAAGGCCACTGCCCGCCTGTGTCCGCTCGAGGTCGATCCGGAACTGCAGCCCGCGCAGGCGCTGCTGCATGCCTGCCGGCGCCGACTGGATCACCGCGTCCAGCGCTTCCCTGCGCCGCCGTTCGAATGCTTCAGGATCGGTGGCGTACAGGTTCTGCCAGTCCTCGAAGGCGAAATCCGCGGGGTTCCGGGTCGATGGATCGGACATGGGGCGTGACAGGGTCTCGAGCGGGCGGTCGGTTCCGGGGCTGGCCCGGCTCAGCCGGATACCAGCGCACGTACCTTGGCGGCAAACGTTTCCGAGGACTGCAGCTGGCCGAGATCCGGTGCGTCTGCAGGCATGCGCGGGCGCCCACGCAATGCCGCAAGCCGGCACGCGCTCTCGGCACTCACCGGCGGCAGGGTCGCTCCGAGCAGGTCGTCGGCGAGATCCGGGCGATTGCACACCAGAACGAGGTCGCAGCCTGCCGCCAGCGCAGCCCCTGCGCGGGCGCATACGTCGCCGGCCACGCGTGCCCCCTCCATCGACAGATCATCGCTGAGGATGGCCCCGTCAAAGCCCAGGCGCCGGCGCAGTACATCCTGCAGCCAGCGGCGCGAGAAACCGGCAGGCATCGGATCGACGGCAGGATAGATCACGTGCGCCGGCATCACCGCGGCGAGGTCCCCGGGTGCCAGGCGAGCGTAGGGCACGGCGTCGGCGGCGAGGATCGTCTGCAACGGCCTGGGATCGACCGGCACGTCGACATGCGAATCGGCCTCGGCATGGCCGTGTCCGGGGAAATGCTTGCCGACCGAAGCCATGCCGCCATCGCGCAGGCCGCGTATCAGTGCACGGGCCATCCGCGTGACCGCGATCGGATCCGGATGGAACGCGCGATCGCCGATCACTGCACTGCGTCCGAAGGCGAGGTCGAGCACCGGCGCAAACGTGAAGTCGACGCCGCAGGCGCGCAGTTCCGCGGCCATCACGCAGCCGGCAAGCTCGGCGCGCCGGCACGCCGCATCCGGATCGGCGGACCAGCCTGCACCGATCGAGCCCATCGACGGAATCGCGGTGAAACCGTTGCGAAAGCGCTGTACACGACCGCCCTCGTGGTCGACGCCCACCGGCAGCGACGGCACGCGCAGCGCATGGATCGACGCCACCAGCGCGGCGAGCTGGGGCGGGGACTCGTAGTTGCGCGAAAACAGGATCACGCCACCGCACGCCGGGTGCAGCAGCCGGCGACGATCATCCGCATCGAGTACCAGCCCTGCCACGTCGAGCATGACCGGACCGAGCGGGCGTGGAATGGGCCGCAGGCCTGCCGGGACCGGCGCGCTCATGCCGAAGCCTCCGGTCGCGTCCGCTCCAGCACGACCATCGCGCACACCATTCCGCGCTCGTCGGTCAGCGAGACATGGCCGCCCGCCACGCCTTCACGCGCGGCATGCCGTGCGAGCGCGTCCCCGAACACCAGCAGCGGCTTGCCGCGCGGGTCGCTGGTGACGCCCATCTGGTGCAGGGTTGCCGGGTAGCGCAGGCCCAGGCCGAAGGCCTTCGAGCAGGCCTCTTTCGCCGCGAAGCGCTGCCCCAGGAAGTTGACCGGGCGGCTCGAACGGGAGAAGGCGAGCCGCTCGACCGGCATCAGTACGCGCGCGACGAACCGGTCGCCGAAG
>JBILGF010000488.1:0-2720 GCA_044351195.1 Burkholderiales bacterium | reverse complement strand
TGCCGGTGGCCCTGTGGCCGCTGGAGCTGACCGGTGCGAGTTACCGGCAGTATGCGGGCGAACTTCCGGCAGGCATCGGGCCTGCTCAGCCACCAAAAGCCGTATTGCGTATCCGCTTGCGCGCGACAGCCGGGCTCAAGCTGTCGCAGATCAGGGCGACTTCATTGCCCCTTTTCCTCGGCGGTATCGACAGCGTCGCGCATCGCCTCTACGAGCAGTTGCTCGGCTATTCGCTCGGTTATGTAGGCATGGTGCCAGGGCAGAAGCGCGTGGTCGGGCCGGTCCATCCGCCGACCGCAGTGCAGGAAATGGGGTTTCGCGACGACGAGTCTTTGCTGACTCCCAGCAGGCGTACATTTCAAGGGCACCGGTTGCTGCAGGAGTACCTGTCGTTTCCGTCGCGCTTTCTCTTTGTTGAACTGACCGGGCTCGATCGGACGCTGCGTTCTGCAGGAGACCAGACGGAAATCGAACTGGCTGTCCTTCTGTCGAGGTTCGAGCCGGCGCTTGAAGGCGCGGTCTCGATGGATGACCTCACCCTTTATTGCTCGCCAATCGTCAACCTGTTTCCGAAGCGGGCAGATCGCGTCCATCTCAGCGACCGTGTGAGCGAGCACCATGTGGTACCCGATATCGCGCGGCCGATGGATTTCGAAGTGTTTCGCGTCACCGGCATTACCGGGTATGGCGAGGGGATCGAACAAACCGACGAATTCCACCCATTCTATTCCACGCTCGATCACCACGAAGACGCTGACAGCGGCCGTTTCTACACCGTGCATCGCGTGCCGCGTGTCGCGTCCGATCGTCAGCGTCGCAACGGCGCGCGTACCGGCTACCTCGGAAGCGAGGTGTTCGTGAGTCTGGTCGATGCGCACGAAGCGCCGTATCCGGACGGCCTGAAGCAGCTTGCCGTGACGACGCTCTGCACCAACCGCGATCTTCCGCTGCGCATGCCGCTCGGTGGCGGGCGGACCGACTTCACCCCGGCAGCGTCCGGGCCGGTGCTGGAGGTTCGGTGCGTGAAAGGACCCAGCGCGCCGATAGCTTCGCACAGGCCAGGGGAATCGTCATGGCGGCTGATCAGCCTGTTGGCGCAGAACTATCTGTCCTTGCTCGATACGTCCCCGGAGTCGGGCGCGCAGGCGCTGCGCGAGTTGCTCGGCATCCTTGGCGGCAGTCATGAGTCGATGACGGCCACCCACGCCTCGGGATTGCGCTCGGTCAAGTCGCAGCAGATCGTGCGCAGGCTGCCGGCCCGCGGGCCGGTCGCATTCGGCCGCGGTGTTGAAGTCGTCGTTGAAGTGGACGAGGCTCAGATGGGCGGCAGTGGCGCGTTCCTGTTCGGCTCCGTGCTGCGGCACTATCTGTGCAGGCATGCCACGCTGAACTCGTTCGTCGAGACCCGATTGCGTGTTTTGGGACGAGGGGAGGTGATGAGATGGCGACCGATCGTCGGCGCACGCCCGATCCTCTAGGGTTGGTCGAGGCGATCGGCGCAGCGCCGCATCGCTTCGACTTCTACCAGGCGGTGCGCAGGCTCGAGGCGGCGTATCCCGACGCGCCCAGGGTGGGGGAAGCGCGGCGAGGAAGAGAAGAGGCCGTGCGCTTCGGGCAGCAGGTTTCGCTCGCGTTCGCGCCTTCGACACTTTCCGGCGTCGACCCTCGAACCGAGCGCGGCTCACCGCCACGCCTTCGTGTCGCGTTCTTTGGTCTGTTCGGTCCGAACGGTCCGCTGCCGCTGCACTTGACCGAGTACGCGCATGCGCGAGCCCTGCAGGCAGGAGACAGGACGCTCGCCGCATTTGCCGATATCTTTCATCATCGGTTGCTGTCCATTTTCTACCGCGTGCGGGCGCGTGCGAATCCGGTCGCGAGTCTCGACCGTGCGGGCGATCGACGGTTTCCTTTGTTTGTGGGCTCATTTGCCGGGCTCGGCCTGCCCTCGATGTCCGGGCGCGACTCGATACCGGATACCGCCAAGTACGCGCAGATCGGTCTGCTGTCGCGGGCGACGTCCAGCGCAAGCGGGCTTGCCACACTGATCGCCGACTACTTCCGGGTGCCGGTAAAGATCGAGGAATTCACGCCGCACTGGATGTCGTTGCCCGAGGACTCGTTGACCCGGCTCGGCCATGGGGAAGTGGCTGAACTCGGGGGAACCGCAGTGATCGGCCGCAGGGTGTGGGATCTGCAATCACGGTTTCGCGTCGTCATCGGACCGCTTACCCTGGACCAGTACGAGCGTTTCCTGCCGATCGGCTCCAGCTTCACGCGTCTGGTCGACTGGATCCTGAACTATTCAGGCCTCGCGCTTGCCTGGGACTGCAAGTTGATCCTGAACAAGCGTGAAGCGCCGCCGCTGGTGCTCGGTTTCACTGGCCGTCTGGGCTGGACGACCTGGCTCGGCGCGCGCATTCAGGACCGTGATGCGGACGACCTCGTGCTGCATCCACCCACCCGCCTTGGGCATGGAGCCAGGTCGGGCGTGGATCCGGCCGCTGACGCCCTCAACCCCAACCCCGCATAACTGGAGCCTTTGCCCATGGCTGAAATCAGTCGCGTCAACCTTTTCGGCAAGTTGAATCCCCTCGGATACAAGGCGATCGAGGGCGCCACCGTGTTCTGCAAGCTGCGTGGCAACCCCTATGTCGAACTGGTGCACTGGGTGCACCAGATCCTGCAGACGCAGGACAGCGATCTTCACAGGATCATCCGGC
>JBILGF010000467.1:0-2827 GCA_044351195.1 Burkholderiales bacterium | reverse complement strand
ACAGGCACTCGACCAGCTGCCGCGAGGTGCCACGTCGATCTCCGACCTGTCGGAGCATATCGACAGCGCGATCGAACGCGGATGGGTGTTTGGCTCGCTGATGTTCAATGCGCCTGCGGTGCGCACCGGCTACCTGATGATCGGCATGCTGAAAAGCAGCGCGTTGCGCAATGTGCTGTATTCGATCTCGCCCGAGTTCCGCAAGGTGAAGATCGACGATCTCGCCGAAGACTTCATGAAGATTGCCGGAGGTTCACCCGAAGATGCGCAATCGGCGCAGGACGGCTCGAACGTCGCAGGCGGGGGGGCGGGCCCGGGCGAGGCGAGCGGCGCGATTGCCCCGGCTGCGATGGGCAAGCAGGAAGCGCTGAAGAAATTCACCGTCGACCTGACCGAACAGGCACGGCAGGGCAAGATCGATCCGATCGTCGGCCGCGACGAAGAGATCCGCCAGATCATCGACATCCTGATGCGCCGCCGGCAGAACAACCCGCTGCTGACTGGTGAGGCCGGTGTCGGCAAGACGGCCGTCGTCGAGGGCTTCGCGCTGCGCATTGCTTCGGGGGATGTACCGCCGCCGTTGCGCGACGTGTCGCTGAAGGTGCTCGATGTCGGCCTGCTGCAGGCTGGGGCCTCGATGAAGGGCGAGTTCGAGCAGCGGCTGCGTTCGGTGATCGAAGAAGTGCAGGCATCGGCCAAACCGATCATCCTGTTCATCGACGAGGCGCACACACTGGTCGGGGCCGGCGGTGCAGCGGGCACCGGCGACGCCGCCAATCTGCTCAAGCCCGCACTCGCGCGCGGCACGCTGCGCACGGTCGCTGCGACCACCTGGGCCGAGTACAAGAAGCACATCGAGAAAGACCCGGCGCTGACCCGGCGCTTCCAGGTCGTGCAGGTACCCGAACCCTCGGAAGAGAAGGGCATCCTGATGATGCGCGGTCTGGCTTCGACGCTGGAGAAGCATCACAAGGTGCAGCTGATGGACGAGGCGATCGAAGCGGCGGTGAGGTTGTCGCATCGCTACATCCCCGCCCGGCAGTTGCCGGACAAGGCGGTGAGCCTGCTCGACACCGCCTGCGCGCGGGTGGCGATCAGCCAGCATGCCGTGCCGCCCGAGGTCGAGGATTGCCGGCGCCGGATCGAGGCACTCGAGAACGAGCTGGCGATCATCGGCCGCGAAGCGGCCGTCGGCGAAGAGACCGCTGAACGCAAGACCGAGGTCGACGCCAAGCTTGAAGTCGACCGCACGCAGTTGACCGCCCTCGAGGCACGCTGGGTCGAAGAAAAGGATCTGGTGACCCGCATCCTCGACATCCGCGCAAAGCTGCGCGGGGAGGTCGGCAAGGTCGAGGGCACGGCGAGCAGTGATGAGCAGAAGGCCGATGCTGCAGCGGTCGATGTGAAGGTCGACGCCGCCCCGGCGGCGCCAGCGCCGGTCGCCGCAGAGGGCGCGGAGCGCGATGCGCTGCTCGCGCAACTCAAAACGCTGCAGGGCGAGCTCAAGACGCTGCAGGGCGAACGGCCGCTGATCCTGCCCACCGTCGATCATCAGGCGGTCGCCTCGGTGGTCGAGGACTGGACTGGCATTCCGGTCGGCAGGATGGTGTCCAACGAGATCGAGTCGGTGCTCAAGCTCGCCGAGACGCTGTCCGGCCGGATCATCGGTCAGCGGCATGCGCTCGACATGATCGCCAAGCGCATCCAGACCTCGCGTGCAAAGCTCGACAACCCGAACAAGCCGATCGGCGTGTTCATGCTGGCAGGCACCTCGGGCGTGGGCAAGACCGAGACTGCGCTGGCGCTGGCCGAGACGCTGTACGGCGGCGAGCAGAACCTGATCACCATCAACATGAGCGAGTACCAGGAAGCCCATACGGTGTCCTCGCTGAAGGGGGCGCCTCCGGGCTATGTCGGCTATGGCGAGGGCGGCGTGCTGACCGAGGCGGTGCGGCGCAAGCCATACAGCGTGGTGCTGCTCGACGAAGTTGAGAAGGCGCACCCCGATGTGCACGAGACCTTCTTCCAGGTGTTCGACAAGGGCTGGATGGAAGACGGCGAAGGCCGGGTGATCGATTTCAAGAACACGCTGATCCTGCTGACCACCAATGCCGGTACCGACCTGATCACCGGTCTGTGCAAGGATCCCGAGCTGATGCCCGACCCTGAAGGCATCGCCAAGGCGCTGCGCGAGCCGTTGCTGAAGGTGTTCCCGCCGGCGTTGCTCGGACGGCTGGTGGTGATTCCGTATTACCCGCTTTCCGACGAGATGATCGGCGCAATCGTGCGGCTGCAGCTCGGCCGTATCCAGAAGCGCATCCGCGAGAACCACAAGCTGCCGTTCAGCTATGACGACGCGGTGGTAAAGCTGATCGCCAGCCGTTGCACCGAGCTGGAAAGCGGCGGGCGGATGATCGATGCGATCCTGACCAACACCATCCTGCCGAAGATCAGCGAAGAGTTCCTCAAGCGGATGATGATCGGAGCGCCGGCGAAGAAGGTGCATATCGCGGTTGGCGATGGCGACTTCCAGTACGGCTTCGACTGAAACAGGCAAGGGGCAGACGACGCAGCAACCAGCGAGACGGATGGTTCTGAATGACTCAGACGATGACAAAGGAAATGTCGATGCCGGACGCGCTCAGGATGGCGGTCGACATGCAGCAGAACATGCGCATCGCCGAGGCTGCGTTGATCTACCGTGCGATTCTCAACGCAGCGCCTGATCACCCCGACGCGCTGCTGTACCTGGGTGTGCTGTCGCATATGGCGGGCGAACGCGACGCCGGAGAAGCCCTCGTGCGCCGCGCGCTGGCAGTCGACCCCA
>JBILGF010000230.1:0-5564 GCA_044351195.1 Burkholderiales bacterium | reverse complement strand
TGACCAGCGAGAAGCGCAGTGCGATCACCCCCGACCTGCCCTCGATCGCCGAGTCTGGCTACAAGGGCTATGACGCGACACCCTGGTGGGGCATCGCCGGCCCGGGTGGCATGCCGCGCCCGCTGCAGTCCCGGCTCAATGCCGACCTGAACGCGGCGATGGCGAGTGCCGAGATGAAGGAGCGCTTCGGCAGGCAGGGCATCGAGATCGTGACCAGCACCCCGGAGGCGTTCGCGGCACTGGTCAAGTCCGAGATCGTGCGCTGGGGGAAGATCGTGAAGGCCGCCGGCATCAAGGCGGACTGACATGACGGCCGACTTTTCACGCCTGCTCGAACCGCGCGGTGTCGCCGTGATCGGCGCGAGCGAGGATGCGCGCAAGATCGGTGGCCAGCCGATGCGCTTCCTGACCGAGTTCGGCTATGCCGGGCATGTGTATCCGGTGAACCCGCGCTACCAGACGGTACGGGGGCTGCGCTGCTACGCGAACGCCGGCGACCTGCCCCAGCCCTGCGATGTCGGACTGATCGCAGTGCCGGCTGCATCGGTGCCGATGGCCATCCGCGACCTGGGCCGTGCCGGTGTCCCGTACGCGATCGTGCTGTCGGCCGGCTTCCGGGAGCTGGGCGAGCGCGGGATGGCCATGCAGCAGGCGCTCGACAGCGCGCTCGCCGATACCGGCATCCGCATCATCGGCCCCAACTGCCAGGGCGTGATGAACCTGCGCGCCCGCGCCTACCTGGGCTTCGGGCATTCATTCTCGAACCCGGATCTGAAGCCCGGTCCGGTGTCGATGGTCACCCAGAGCGGTGGCTTCGGCTACTCGGTGGTGTCGGCTGCGCAGCGCGAGGGTATCGGCTTCAGCTACGTGTTCTCCACCGGCAACGAGGCGAACATCAGTTCGCTCGAGATGATGGCCAGCCTGATCGAGCGTCCCGAGGTCGAGGTGCTGGTCACCTACATGGAAGGCCTCTCCGACGGCCGCGCCCTGCTCGCGCTGGGCGAGCGCGCGCTGCAGCTGGGCAAGCCGATCCTGGTGTGGAAGGTGGGAAACACCCGTGCCGGCCAGCGGGCGGTCGCCTCGCACACGGCCAATCTCACCGCGAGCGCCGAACTGTACCGGGCTGCATTCGAGCGCGGCGGCTTCGTGCAGATCCGCGACATCGACGACCTGATCGATACCCTGCATGTGTTTCTCGGCGGTCGCTACCCCAAGGGCAGCGGCGTGACCATCCTCACCACCTCGGGTGGCGCGGGGGTGCTGATGGCCGACCGCTGCGAGGAAGCCGGCCTCGAGCTGCCGCTGCCCAGCCAGGCCGCGGTGGAGGCGATCCGCCCGGTGGCGCCCGACTTCGCGTCGCTGGGCAATCCGGTCGATGTCACCGCGCATTTCTCCGGCGCCTGGAAGGAATACAACCAGATCATCCGCACCCTGCTCGCCGATCCGACGGTCGACATGCTGATCGCGCGCTCGATCGGCGGGGCGAACGCGCAGGCCTGGGGCGCCGAACTGCTGGACATCCTGAAGGGCACCGACAAGCCGGTGGTGATCAGCCAGAACGAGCCGCCAGAACGCATCCAGGCGATGATCGCGATGCTGCGCGAGGCGCGCGTGCCGCTGATCACGACGCCGGCACGCTGCGCCGCGGCGGCTGGTGCCCTGTCCGGGTTCGCGGCGCGGCTGCGCGCCCATGCAGCGCGTCCGGCACCGGGCGAACGCTGCGTGCCGTTCACGGCGCTGGAGCTTCCCGCCACCGGCGGCACGCTGGGCGAGCATCGGTCGAAGGCAATCCTCGCCGCCTACGGCATACCGGTGACGCGCGAGGTGCTGTTCTCCCCCGAGGAGATCGGTCGCCTGTCCTCGCTGCCCTTCGATGCGCCCTATGCAGTGAAGGTCGAGTCCCCGGATATCCCGCACAAGACCGAAGCCGGTTGCGTGCGCCTGGGCATCGAGGGGCTGCTCGGCCTGAAGGCGGCCGCGCGCGAGGTCGAGGACAACGCGCGCAGGTACCGTGCGGATGCGCGCATCGACGGCATCCTGGTGACCGAGATGGCGCGCGGCACCGAAATCATCGTCGGCGCGGTCGACGACCCGATCTTCGGCCCGGTGGTGATGTTCGGCCTGGGCGGGGTGTTCACCGAGCTGCTGCGCGACGTGACCCATGCGTTCGCGCCGTTCGACCTCGCCGAGGCGCATGCGATGATCGGCCGCATCCGCTCGGCGCCGCTGCTCACCGGCTACCGTGGCCGGCCGCCACTCGATGTCGATGCGCTGGCACAGGTGCTGTCCCGGGTGTCGTGGCTGATCGCCGACCATGCCGGACGCATCGCGGAGATAGACCTGAATCCCCTGTTCATCGGCGAACGAGGCATCGTCGCCGCCGATGCCCTGGTTGCACTGAAACCTGCGGCCTGATCGCAGCGCCCGCTTCGCACCGACCGATTCCGTTGCCCGGACAGAAAGGACCCACCGCACCATGGACCTGAAGCAGCAATCCCCGCTCGGCAAGTTCATCGAGCATCTGAAGGCGGGCGAGTTCGCCTACCAGTACAGCGCCGTCGACGGCAAGGCGTCGTTCTACCCGCGCGTGGTCGCGCCGGTGAGCGGCAGCGCCCTTGAATGGAAGGTATCGAAGGGCCTGGGCAGCGTGTACTCGACGACCTGGATCCCGGTGAAGGACGGCCAGCCCTACAACGTGGCGCTGATCGACATGGACGAAGGCTTCCGCCTGATGAGCCGGGTCGAGGACATCGACGCGCAGGCGGTGACGATCGGCATGCGCGTGAAGTTCCGCGCTCATGCGGGCGACAAGCCGGACGATCCGCCGTATCCCGTGTTCACCGCCGTGGAGGGCGCATGATGGAAAACCTGTTGCAGCGGGGCAGTGCCGCGATCGTCGGCGTGGCCGAGTCAGACCTCGGACTGGTGGCGCCGCACACCAGCCCGATCGACCTCATGGCGCAGGGCGTGATGCGCGCACTCGACGACTGCGGGCTGCAGTTGTCCGATGTCGATGCGCTGTTCGCCGCGACCTCGCAGGCGCGCTTCTCGACCCTGCACCTGAAGGAGTATCTCGGCCTGAACCCGACCTGGAACGACAACACGCAGATCGGCGGTTCGTCGTTCGAGGCCCATGTCGCCCATGCCTGGGCGGCGATCCAGCTCGGCCAGTGCGAGGTCGCGGTGATCACCTACGGCAGCACCCAGCGTTCGGTGTCGCGTGCCGCGGCGAGCCCGCGCGAGTACAACTACTACGAAGCGCCATTCAAGCCGTTCATGCCCACCAGCGCCTATGCGATGGCCGCGGCGCGGCACATGCACCAGTACGGCACCACACGCGAGCAGCTTGCCGAGGTCGCGGTGGCCGCACGCCAGTGGGCGCTGATGAACCCGGTGGCCTGGGAGAAAGAGCCGCTGACCGTCGAGCAGGTGCTCGCCTCGCGCATGGTCAGCCATCCGCTGTCGGTGCGCGACTGCTGCCTGGTGACCGATGGTGGCGGCGCCATCGTGATGACCTCGGGCGAACGGGCGAAGACGCTGAAGAAGAAGCCGGTGTACCCGATCGGATACGGCGAGGGCCTGTCGCACAACAGCATCGCGAACATGGCCGATCTCACCGTGACCGGCGCCGCAGTGTCCGGCAAGCGCGCCTACGCGATGGCCGGCCTGGGTCCGAAGGACATCGACGTAGTCGAACTGTACGACGCGTTCACCATCACGCCGATCCTGTTCCTCGAAGACCTTGGCTTCTGCCCCAAGGGCGAAGGCGGACGCTTCGTCTCCGGTGGCCGGATCGCCCCCGGCGGCGAACTGCCGGTCGACACCAACGGGGGCGGACTGTCGTACTGCCATCCGGGCATGTACGGTCTGTTCATCCTGATCGAGGCGGTGCGCCAGTTGCGCGGCGAGTGCGGCCAGCGACAGGTGAAGGACGCCGAGACCGCGATCGTCCATGGCAACGGCGGCGTGCTGTCGAGCCAGATCACCTGCATCCTGGGTGGCCCATCGACAGTCTGAGATGATGTTGAAGGCGACCCGGGCCCGGCTCGTCGGGGGCGCGCTGCTGGCTGCGCTGCTGGCTGTGTCCTGGGGTGCACCGCTCGGTGCGCCGCTGGCTGCGCAATCGGGTGCGGAGCGGGTCGGCCAGCGGCTCGACCGATCGATCCGCAAGATCAGCCTGTCGCACCATGTGATCCGTATCCGGGGCCTCGCCGCCATCTGCCCGCAGATGAAGCGGGTGCTGTCGATGAACGTGCGCTACGCAGATCTCGATGGCGACAATGCCGAAGACGCGGTGGTCGAGGCGGTGACCTGCCAGTCCGTCGACGGCAGCCCGGATCTTGTCGGCGTCTACAAGTACCAGCATCCGGACAGCGTGCGCGAACTGCCGACCGAACACGCGGTGCGCTCGTCCGATCCGGTGTTCGCCGGTGCCAGCGGCCCGCTTCGGCTGGAGTTGCTGGACGGGCGGCTGGTCCGCTGGTTCGCGATCGACGGCCCGCGCTGTGCGGGCGGCCGATGGCCTGCACCGGGCAGGCGTTCCATCCTCTATCGCTGGAACGGCAGCAGCTTCGTGGTCGATCGCATCCAGGAAGTGGCACCCGGCGCCTGCTGAGCCCCGCCCTGCCGCAAGCGCCGTTACATGGATCGCCGGGACGCGGGATAATCAGGCTTTCCGACCTGCATGAGGTGCTCCATGTCCGCTGTGCCGCCCGGCCCGAAACCGGCCACTCCTTCCCTGCACCGGCTCTCGATCGCCGAGGTATCCGACCTCATCCAGTCGAAGCAGCTGTCCGCGCTCGAGTACACCCAGGCGCTGGTGCAGCGCATCGATGCGCTCGAGCCGCAGATCAACGCCTTCATCACCCCCACCACGGTACAGGCCATCGATCAGGCCCGCGCCGCCGATGCGGCGCTGTCGCGCGGCGAGTGGAAAGGCCCGTTGCATGGCGTGCCGTTTGCACTGAAGGATATCTACGACACCGCCGGCATCCTTACCTCCGGTCATTCGCGCGTATGCATCGACCGGATCCCCGCGGCGGATGCGACCACCACGCGCAAGCTCTACGAAGCCGGTGCCACCCTGCTCGGCAAGCTCGCCACGCACGAGTTCGCACACGGCGGTCCGTCGTTCGACCTGCCCTGGCCACCGGCGCGCAACCCGTGGAACACCGCCTGCTTCACTGGCGGCTCGAGCAGCGGCTCGGGTGCCGCGCTGGCGGCGGGTTTCGTGCCGGCCGCCCTGGGCTCTGATACCGGCGGGTCGATTCGTGGTCCCGCCTCATGGTGCGGCGTGTCCGGACTGATGCCGACTTTCGGCCTGGTGTCGCGCGCCGGGGTGATTCCCAATTCGTTCTCGTTCGACCACTGCGGCCCGATGGCGCGATCGGTCGAGGACTGCGCAATCCTGCTGCAGGCGATCGCCGGCTTCGATCCCGCAGACAGCGGCTCGGTGCGGCGCGACATCCCCGACTACCGGGCGGCGCTCAGTGCCGACCTCAAGGGCCTGCGCATCGGCGTGCTGCGCCACTACTGGGAGGAAGACCAGCCCGCCTCCGCCGACG
>JBILGF010000229.1:0-5571 GCA_044351195.1 Burkholderiales bacterium | reverse complement strand
GCCGGGCTTCCAGGATTTCATCCGCGAGCAGCGGGTCCGGTCGATAGCATCGGACATGGTCAGCGATTTTGCCCTCGCGCGCTCCGAGGCCGCCCGCTTCAGCGCCCGCGTGTTCGTCGCGCGCGCCGGCTTTGCCGGTTGCACGATCCCGGGCATCGCCTGGAACGAGGGCTGGTGCGTGTTCGTCGACATCAACGCCAACAACACGGCAGATGCCGGAGAGATCCTGCGGGTGCAACAGGCGGTCGGGGGCAACCTGCGGATCTGCTCCGCGGCCGCGGATCTGGCCGACACGGTGGTCTTCGGTCCGCGCGGGCAGGTGGTGCGCAACGGCGCCGTCGATCCCGACGACGGGATGGTCATCACCGATGACTCCACCGGGGCGGCGAATGCGCGCACGCGGATACTCGAGTTCGGGCTCGTTGGACGGGTCACTACAGTCAACCAGAACAACGTGGCTCCACCATGCTGAACCGAGGCTTTACCCTGCTCGAGATACTCGTGTCCCTGGTCATCCTGACGTTCGGGCTGCTCGGGCTGGCCGGGCTCCTGGCCAAGAGCCAGCGCGCGTCCTTCGAAGCCTACCAGCGCCAGCATGCGATCGCGCTCGCCAACGACATGGTCGAGAAGATCATGTCGAACCGCGCCCGCGCTGGCGACTATGTGGCCGCCGGTCCGGTCACTGACCCGATCGGGGGGGGCGAGCAATTCGAAGAGCTCACGTCCGGTGCGATCACCGACTGCGGTGCGGTCGGGGCGCTCTGCGGCCAGGATCTGCTGGCCACCTACGACATCGCACACTGGGACGGCCTGTTATCGGGTTCGACCGAGATATTCAATCCGGGTGCCAACCGCGCCGGCGGCGTGGTGAGCGGACGCGGGTGCATCGAGGTGGTGGCGGCCCCCGTCGCTCCGAGCACGCTGACGACCTACCGGGTGACCGTCGTCTGGCAGGGGCGCGACCAGACCGCTGCGCCCGTTCTGTCCGCATGCGGTGACGGCCTGTATGGCGACGACAGGCTGCGGCGCGCCGTTTCGCTCGACGTGAGGGTCTGAGGATGAAGTATCTGGCACACGGCAGGCAGCGCGGTGTTTCGCTGGTCGAGATCATGATCGGGGTCACCATCGCGCTGGTTCTCACGCTGGGGCTGCTGGTCCTGATCGAGCGCACGTCGCGCAGCTTCCAGTCGCAGGACGACTTCGCCCGTCTGCAGGAAAGCGGTGTGTCCGCCCTCTCCTACCTCGGTGAAGCGATCGCCCATACCGGGTTCTTCGGCATCGGCACCGCGACCACCCAGGTCGATGCGGTGACCGGCGGCGTGAATACCGTCACCGACTGCGGTTCGGCGGCCAACCTGCCGATTGCAAACTGGGCGCTGGACGCGGCGGTGCCTATGATCGGCTTCGCCAATCTGGTACCGGCTGACGTGAATGCAACCCTGCCGTGCGTACTGGCCACGAATTTCCAGGCAGGTCCCGTGCTTGCGGTGCGCATGGCGGTCGGCGCGCCCCTGCCCGACCCGAACAACAACGGCAACCTGACCGACGCCGCCTTCGTGGCTGACCGGATCTACGTGCAGGGCAACTCGACCGGCGCGATCCTGTTCCGTGGCGACGGCTACGGTGCGCTGCGGGGCGCCGGGGCGCACCGCACCCTGTTCGGTGGCGCGGATGCGCCGATCTTCGAGTATCAGGCCTATGTGCACTACATCCGGCCCTGCAGTCGACCGGCCACGCCACCGGGCTGCGCTGCAGGTGACGATGGCGGCTTTCCGATTCCCACGCTGGTGCGGCAGCAACTGGACGGCGCGGACATGCGCGAGGTCGCGTTGGCCCAGGGCATCGAGCGGATCAACTTTCTCTACGGCGTGGATGACGACGGCAACGGCGTGCCCGACCGATTCACCGAAGCCCCGGCGAACGCGGCCGACTGGGCCGCCGTGGTGGTCGTCCGGGTGTCGGTGCTGGTGCGCGATGCGCGTCCCAGCGCCGGCTATGACGACACCGGCCGGCAGTACGACCTGAACGGCGACGGTGTGCCCGATTTCACCTGCGTGGCGAACGTCAATTGCGGCTTCCGGAGGCATGTGTTCTCCCGGAATTTCCAGGTGCGCAACATTGCGCAGCGAAGGGGAGGTTGAAATGACGCGGAATCATCATCGGCGCAGGCATTCGCAGCGCGGGGCCGCACTGCTGATCAGCCTCATCTTCCTGGCGGTCACCACCCTGCTCGTGCTGTCGATGATGCGCACCTCGATACTCCAGTTGCGCGTCAGCGGCAGCAGCGAGACGCTGTCGGTCAACCAGACCAACGCGGAAGTGGCCATCATCGATTTCCTCGACGCCAACGCCGGCCGCTTCGGCCCGGGCTTCGCGACATTGCCGGTCGCTGCGGGCGGCGCGATCTTTCCGGCCACGGAACTCAGCGAAGGTGCGGTCGCGATCGTGGTGACCCAGACAGGCTGTGGCACGGCCGCCACCTTCAACAACCAGATGGGCAGCGGCGGCCTGCAATCCATCCAGTTCGACGTGGCTGCGACGGCCACGGTAGACCGTGGTGGCCGGGCCATTGTGCATCAGGGGGTCGAAACACTCGCCCCGCCCGGTTCCTGCTGAACGACTTCGACGAGGCTTGTCATGAACACTCATGTTCGATTCCGCAAGGCGATGGCATGGATGCTGATCGCAGCCATGGCCAACCCGTTCGCTGCCATCTCGCCGGCGTTCGCACGCGACACCGATATCTTCCTCGCGACCACCACGGGCAACGATACGGCCGAGCCGAACGTGCTGATCGTGCTCGACACCTCCGACTCGATGAACATCCCGGAGCCCTGGCGCGAGTATCCGGGCGCCTACGATTCGCATGTCGAATACCTGCGCAACGATATCGCTCGCATTTCGAACGCCGAGGTTGTTGCCGAGAACGCGGGCGCCATTTCCACGGCAGCGGCGCCGGCATCGCCCTTCAGCATCTGGGGCACCTGGGCCGGGGCAACCCTGGCCGCGCGCCAGGCGCTGTGGACTGCGGCACGCAACCATGCCAACGCGACCGAACCCGGCGACCCCGGGCCGCGCAATGCATGGCGCAACTACAACGATGCATCCTGGGTCTACTGGGTGCCCGCACAGAGCCCTGCCACCGCCAGCCTGAGTGACCTCCGGCTGGTCGCGCCGAGCTTCAACCGGTTCCGCGCCTCGCAACATCTTCTCGGCGGCAGCCGTGGCGGTATCAACTTCACCGCCAGCACCGCCAGCCCCCCCGTGCCAAGCGTTTCCAGCGAGGACTACACCGCATTCAACGCATGTTCTACCAGCGTGGCTGCCCTCACGCCATCGACCGTGTTCAGGCCCACCAGCGCCGCAAAGAACGCTGGCTATTTCGCCAACCAGCAATGGGCGCGTTACGAGCGCTTTCTCGGGTTGGTCACCGTGAATAACGGTAGTTACCCGGGCGACAGCACCATCACGTCCAATTACGCGCGCGGTTACCTCGATGCGTCGATCGCACCGCCGAATGTGCCGGCCCGTGATAACGGTCCGGCGCCCGGCTCTCCCGTCGTAGGATCGCTCGGGCTGCCCATCAGGATCTTCGATACCGGCGGCGCCTCTCATGCCGGCTGGACGGATCTCAAGGCCGATCTGGGCGGTCTCGATTTCCTGCGCGCCGTGGAGCAGGTGTCCGTCTACCCGACCAGCGTACTGACCTGGCTGCGGCTCAACATCTACAACTACCCGGTGATCGGCACTGAAATATTCAGCGCGCTCAAGGGCAACCGGGATGCATCGCCCGCACCGGCCTTCGGCTTGATGACCGGCGCCGGAGCCTACTATCAGTCCACGCCCAGCCTCGTCTGCAATGCCGCAACGGGCCCGGCGTCTGGCGGTTGCATCAACGTGCCATCGACCTGCACCGCCGCAACGGCCACCCGGACGCGCAGCTGCACCTTCAGCGCGGCAGGGATGACCATCGAGAACGATGCCTCGGGCGCGCTCCGTTTTCAGGGCGGCAGCTGTACCAATGGCGTGGACGGCGGGCTGGGCGTCTGCAACGATCCCGGCGGCATCGGCTGCAACCCGGTCCCGAACTGCGGATTCACCACGCAGAACACCTTCGAGACCGCACGCTCGCAAAGTTGCGCCTGGGTTGGCCGCCAGTTTGTCGGGGTGGCCACCTGCCAATGGTCGGGCCGCACGGGAGTCTTCGTCGAGGGCCAGGGCTGGTACCACTATGGTGGCACCTGCAGCGAAAACGGTTCGACCGCGAGTTGCGTGGCGGGCGGCTCCACCGCGACGGTCAATGGTGAAGTACGGTCGAACGTGACTGGTCCACGACCGAATCCTTTCGTGGCATCCCATGCCAGCGAGGGCTGCACCAATAACCCGTCCAGACCTGCAGGCACCTACGTTCATGGAGGCACCTGCCAGGGGTTCCGGGCCACGGTGCCGCTCGCAGCCGGCGTTGGCGACAATCGCACCTACAGCGGTCCGGCCCCAGCCAACTGCACGGTGGCAGCCACCGCGGTTGCAGCCATCCGCGGCGAAAATTACACCAATGTGGTTTACAACTCCATGGGCGGTTGCAACCCGGCCGCATCCGTCAACCAGACCTGTAGCGGGCGTTACGGACTCGCCTGCCCGACGGCCAACAACGCCTCTGCCTGCCCGAACCAGACGTCGGTCAGAACCGGGTGTGCCCTGGGCAGCGTTGCCGCCAACCGGTTCTACAGGGTCTACAACCGGGCGGCTGCCGACTTGAATCTGGTTCACGATTGCAAGGCGGATGAACCGGCAGCAAACCCGGGTGGCGGCAGCTACATGCACGCCCAGCGCCGGAACTTCCTGCAGGCCCACAATACTGCCTCCAACGATTCGTCGGTTGCGTCCTACACCCCCTCGGCCGAGAATGCCATTGCAGCCGACACGACCCGGAACATCGATGTCTATTCGGTCAACTACCTCAACTGGAAGTTCGGTCCGAAGGGTCCCAACGGTCATCCGATCGGCCGCAAGACCCGCCTGCAGGTCGCGAAGGGGGCGCTGACTGATCTGGTGTCCTCGACCGACGGGGTTCGCTTCGGGCTGATGGTGTTCAACCGCACCTCGACGGTCGGGGTTGCCGATGGCGCAAACGTGTCCTACGCCGTACGCCGGATGGGCTCAAACCTGAGCGACCCCGACAGCAGCTTCCGCAACCAGCTCAATGCCGCCATCCTGTCGACGACTGCGGCCTCGCGCACGGCGCTGACCGAGTCGCTGTACGAGGCCTACCTCTACTTTTCCGGACGCCAACCGCAGTGGGGCACCAGCACCGTGGCGGCGACGGGCGGGGGCCAGGTGTCCACGGGCAGGGACACCACTGCCGTATGTACTGCCGTCGGGGCAGGTTGCCCGGTGATCGGCGTCTACCGCTCGCCGATGCTGAACAATCCCACCACCGCCGCGCCGGCAAGTTGCCAGAAGAACTTCGTCGTCATGATCACCGACGGGGGGCCCGAGGACGATACCCAGGCCGATACGATCAGCACGAACCGCGGGGTGACACGGCTTTCCTGGAACGACCTGTCGGCA
>JBILGF010000256.1:0-5188 GCA_044351195.1 Burkholderiales bacterium | reverse complement strand
CACCGACAGCAGCTTCGGATCGACCTTGCTCCAGGCCGCCACCCAGGCTGGCAGGTCGGAGAAACTGTCACCGACCAGCAGCGTGTAGATGTCGAACTTGGCCAGCACCGCCAGCGCCGGCGCGGTGAAGTAGAGCAGGAAGATGAAGAACAGCGACCAGAACACCGAGCGTCTCGCCTCCTTCACCGAGGGCGTCGTGTAGTAGCGCATCAGGATGTGTGGCAGCGCCGCGGTGCCGACCATCAGGCAGAACACCAGCGCCAGGAAGTTGAGCCGCGCGGTGTCGCGGGCCGCCTCGGTGGCACCCGGGAACGGCGTTGCATGCGGCCTGGGCGGTGCGGCGCGCGCGGTGTTGGCATTGCGCGCCGCAGTCCACGCGGTGCGTGCGGCGTCGGCACTGGCCGGGTAGCCCGCGACCGCCTTCTCTGCGGCCGCGATTGCCTCTGCCGGCGCGTTCGACGCCTTCAGGGCCGCAGCCTTTTCCACCAGGCCTGCTCGGCCGGTCTCCCATGATCCCGGAAGCCCCTTGATCTGCGCGTCGAGCGCAGCCGCGCGCTCGCGGAAGATGCCGCGCACCTCGAGTTCCTTCGGATCAGCGGTCAGCACCTTCTCGCGCTCGGTCACTTTCTCGAGCACCGTGCCGTAGACCGCCTGCGGCACCGGGATGCCGGTGTGCTTGTAGGCCAGCATCACCACCGGGATCATGTAGGCGACAATCAGGATGATGTACTGCGCCACCTGGGTCCAGGTGACTGCACGCATGCCACCGAGGAACGAACACACCAGGATACCCAGCAGGCCGACGAACACGCCGACGCCGAACTCGAGCCCGGTGAAGCGCGCGGTGATCAGGCCGACGCCATAGATCTGCGCGACGACGTAGACGAACGAAGCAAGGATGGCAGCGAACACCCCGATCGTGCGCACGATGTTGCCGCCGTAGCGTTCGCCGAGGAAGTCGGGGATGGTGAACTGGCCGAACTTGCGCAGGTAGGGCGCCAGGAACAGCGCGACCAGCACGTAGCCGCCTGTCCAGCCCATGATGAACGCCAGCCCGTCGTAGCCCTGCAGGTAGAGGCCGCCAGCCATGCCGATGAAAGACGCGGCCGACATCCAGTCGGAGCCGGTGGCCATGCCGTTGAACACCGCTGGCACACGGCGCCCGGCGACGTAATACTCGGACAGGTCGGTGGTGCGGCTCATGATGCCGATGCCGGCATACAGGCCGATGGTGGCCAGCAGGAACAGGTAGCCCAGCGTCTTGTTCGGGACGCCCATGTATTCGAGTATCGCGACCCCGACCAGGAAGACGAAGAAGCCCCCGGTGTAGAAGGTGTAGTACTTCGTCAGCTGCTGCGTGAAGGTCTTCTGCGAGAACGGAACGTCGCTCATTCGTCGTCTCCTTCGGATACGCCGTATTCCCCGTCGAGCCGGTTCATGTACCAGGCGTAGTAGCCGATGATCGCCACGTACACGATCAGCGCGCCCTGCGCGGCCATGTAGAACCCGAGCGGAAAGCCGAAGATGACGATCTCGTTCAGTTCGCGCGCGAAGTAGCTCGCGACGAAGGTGACGACGAACCAGATCGACAACAGGATCGCGGTGATCCTGAGGTTCCGGCTCCAGTACTCCTCGTGACGCTGGGTGAGCTGCATCGTTTTCATCTCCTGTAAGCAGCGAATGCTGGCTGCGACTTGCACGCATGCACGCATGCACGCGCAACCCTCGCCGCACCCTGCGGTCGAGCGCGCGCTGCCCGTGCGCCACGCCGCACCAATGGGTGCAGCGCTATCCGAAGTCCTCTGCAGCCGGCGCGCTCTTGCGGCACGTCCGACCAAGTGTTTCATCCGTCTGGCGCGGATGTTTCAAAACTGACAATTCACCTGTGTTCAGCAGGTTACCGAGTCCTGGCGGACGTGCCAACCCCCTCCGCGAAAAAAGTTTCCGGCTGCGAGACCGGCTCCAGACACGGCTGACACCTCATCGGACACCGGGTGCCGGTTGCCCGATCAGGCCGGAAGCGTCTCGCTCGCGATGCGCAGCACCAGGTAAACCTTCGCCACATAGAAAAGCAGCCACGCCATGGCCACCAGCGCGAAGGCCGCAAGGCCGATGTGCTGGTCGACGATGAAGCGCGGCAGGATGAACCGGGTCGCCGCTCGCACCGGCGAGGTCATCACCGCCAGCACCCGATAGAAGACGTTGGTGTCCCGGGAGGGGCCAGCCAGCAGCGCGAGCACGCCCTGGCCGAACAATGCGAGCCCGGCGATCTCGGCGACCGCCTTCAGCACCACGACGATGTTGTACCAGAGGGGCAGCGAACTCATGGCCCCCTCCTGCCCGCATCGCGATGAACCGCCGGCATCAGCTGCCGTCGACCTTGATGCCGACCTGGCGGACGATCTTCGTCCAGCGCGCGATCTCGCTTCGCACCATCTGCTCGTGCTGCTCCGGCGTGGACCCGACCGGCTCGGCACCCTGGCTCGACAACCGGTCGCGTACCGTCGGATCCTGCAGCGCCTTGACCAGCGCACCGTTGATCGACCTGACTACGGCCTGCGGCACGTTGGCCGGTGCCAGCATGCCGAAGCCCGAAGACACCTCGTAGCCGGGGAAGCCCTGCTCGGCGCTGGTCTGGACCTCCGGCAATGCACGCGAGCGTTTCGCACTGGTCACGCCCAGCTGCCGCAGCTTGCCGGCCTTCACATGGGAGACGAACACCGGCATCGATGCGGCCATCAGGGTCACGTAGCCGCCGACCGCATCGGCGATCGCCTGCCCGGAACCCTTGTAGGGCACGTGTGCATAGCGTCCACCGTTCATCGAGGTGAGCAGTTCCATCGCCAGGTGGCCCACGGTGCCGGTGCCCGAGGACGCGTAGTTGAGCTGGTCCGGATTCTTTCGGGCAAGTACCGCCAGTTCACGGATGTTCTTCACTGGCAACGAGGGGTGCGCGACGATCATCGTCGGCACATCGGCGGCAATGCCCAGGGTGGTGAAATCCTTGATCGCGTCATAGGGCAGCTTGGGCAGGATCGCGGCGTTGAACACATGCGCCGAGGACACGAAGCCCACGACATAGCCATCCGCGGGCGCGCGCGCCAGCACCTCGGTGCCGATCGTGCTGCCAGCGCCGCCGCGGTTCTCGATGACGAAGGTCTGCCCCAGCAGTTCCTGCATGCGGCTGCCGACACCGCGCGCGATGATGTCGGTGTTCCCGCCCGGCGGAAACGGCACGATCATCCGGATCGGCTTTGCCGGATAGGCCTGCGCCAGCGACTGCACCGGAACCATCGACAACACGGACAGCGACAGCAGCGTCGCAGCCAGCGACGTTACCTGCACGGACTGCACCCGGAACTGCGGCATGCGGTGGTTCATCTGCTCCTCCTCTCGACCTTCGCATATCGTCGCTGGACATGGCAGCGACGTGGATGTTGAAACACGCTTGAATCAGACCTGCGTCCACGGCACGGCTGCCTCGAGACGCGGATCAGTCTACTTCACTTCGCGGCCGGGGCCGCGCCGAAGAACGCCGGGCGCCTGCTGCTGCGGGCAAGCACGGCCTGACCCTTCAGCAGTACCGGGTTGTCGCTGCCGACGCGTACCGTTCCCGTGGCCTCGTCGCCGCGGGTAAGTGCCAGCAGTTCATGTCGCACCCTCTTGCCGCTGGATTCCGCATCGAAGATCACGTTGAGTTCGTGACCCACCATCTCGGCAAATACCAGCGTGGCTGCGCGGCCACCCAGGGTGACGCTGCCGGTGAGCAGCTGGAAGCGCTGCTCGAGGTCGAATTCCACCGGCAGCACCTGGCCGCCCGCCACCGGCATCTTTCCCTGCCAGCGGCCGGCACCCTGCGCCGGCACGATCCACATGTAGACATAGGCGAGCCCGGGCGTGCCGACCTTCTTCTCGGGCACCTTCAGGGTGATCCGGTCATCGGGCAGCCAGTCCTCGAAGTGGTAGTCGTGGGACACCACTCGCGAGCCCGGCTTCAGTTCGGCGAGCAGCTTCGGGCGCGCCATCATGTTGACCTCCGGCAGCAGGTACATCGTCACGACGTCGGCCTTGGCGAGGTCGGTCTTGAAGATGTCGCGCTGGAAGAACTGCACGCGGTCCGACACGCCCGCCTGCGCGGCCGCGGCATTGGCCTGCCGAACGAGTTCCCCATCGAGATCGACGCCGAAGCCGCGGATACCCAGGCGCTGGGCAGCCGTGATCACGATCCGGCCATCGCCGGAACCGAGGTCGACCACGAAATCACTCGCCTGCACACGCCCCATGCGCAGCATTTCGTCCACCACCTGCTGCGGGGTCGGCACGTACGGTGACGAATCGAACCGGATGATCACGGCATCCCCGCCGGACTGCGCGCGCGCGGTCAGCGGGAGCGCGGCGCAGGCACTGCCCGCAGCCAGCGCACACAGCGCCGCTCGGCGCCCCGCATGCGTCGACCCGGCGCCGGTGGGCACCGATGAGGAACCGGCAGTGCGGTGAACGGTTGCAGGAGAGCGCAAGTACTCGGCAAGGATCATGGTGTGAGTCCGGTCGGTCGGAAGTAGCCCGTCGTGCGGGCGCGTACGGCCCGCCACGGGTGGGTGACGGTCTTGTAGTCGGGATCGTCGCGATGGATGACCTTGACGCTGCCCTCGATACGATCGCCGCGCACCTTGCCGGTGAACTCCTGGCGGGTCAGTCCGATCTTGTCGAGGGTGATTTCCATCACGAAGGAAAGGTCTTCGCCAGCCAGTTTCATGTCGGAGAACACACCGCGCCGGTTGCCGACGCGGCAGATGCCCTCCACCACCTGGAATCGCTGCTCGAACACGGTCTCGAAGCGGTGCGTGCCGCCGGTCTCGGGGAGCGTCCAGTGCCAGAAGCCATGCACCTGTGCCGGGACGATCCACACCAGCACCCGGCTACCCTCGGGGTCGACGAAATCGGGTTGCCAGCCGGGCATCTCGAAGCCGTTGGACACCAGGCGCGTGCCCGGGCGCGCCTCGGCCAGCAGCTTGGGGCGCAGCAGCCGCATCAGCTCGGGAAACAGCCACATCGTGATCACGGTCGCCTGGCCGATGTCGGCGTCGAACACATTGCGGTGGAAGAACTGCGCCCGATCAGCGAGCCCCTGGGCCTGCGCGTTCGCATTGGCTTCGGCCACCAGCTCGGGGTTGATGTCGACGCCCCA
>JBILGF010000046.1:0-11582 GCA_044351195.1 Burkholderiales bacterium | reverse complement strand
CGCGCACCTTCGGGTTGGCCTTCAGTGCCGCCAGCACGATGCGCCCGTCGCCCGAGCCGAGGTCGACCACGACATCATCGGCGCGCAGTTGCGCCATCTTGACCATGCGCTCGACGGTGAGTTGCGGACTGCCGACGAACAGCGAGAAGCGCTCCTGTGCAACGGCCGCAGCGGGCAGCAGTGCGGCGCCCGTGAGCAGCCCGAGGCAGGTACGCCGCGCCGGGGCGGCCAGTGCGCCGGACGACGGCCGCTGCCGGTCGCCGGCGCCTGAACTGACGATACGCCTGGCCGGGCCCCTCGGTGTCACAGGTCGATGCCGGTGGGACGGAACCAGCCGCTGTTCGCGACGCGGCGCGCGACCCAGGGCAGCTCCAGCTTCCGGCCTTCGGGCAGTGCAACCTTGACCGTGCCGTTGATCGTGTCGCCGCTCACCTTGCCCGCGAACTCGTGGCGGGTCTTGCCCACGCCGGCCAGCGTCATCTCGAACACGAAGGACAGGTCGGCACCGTTCAACCTGACCTCGGTCAGGCTCTCGCGCCGGTTGCCCACGCGCGCGAACCCCTCGGCCTGCTGGAACACCTGGTTCATGATCACGTCATAGGTCAGGGGGCTGCCGTTGAGCGGAAGGTCCCAGGTCCAGTAGCCCTGCACCCGGGCAGGCACGATCCACAGCATGATCGGGCTGGAGCCTTCGCGATCGATCAGGTCGGGCTGCCACAACCCGAGGATGTTGTCGGTACCGATCAGCTGCCCGTTGACGATCACCCGTGCGCCGGGGCGCGCCTCGGCGAGGATCTTGGGCTGCAGCAGCCGGGTCAGGTTGGCGAACAGCCACATGTTGATCACATCGACTTCGCGCAGGTCGACGTCGAAGGCATTGCGCTGGCTGAACTGCGCCCGGTCGGACACGCCCTGCCTGGCCGCCTCTTCGGTGGCCGTCTTGACCAGCCAGTCCTGGAGGTCGACGCCCCAGCCGCGCACTTTCGGGTTGCTTCTCGCCGCGGCGATGATGATCTGACCGTTGCCGGACCCCAGGTCGGCCACGACATCGCCGTCTTTCAGCGCGGCGAGCCTGATCATCCGGTTGACCGCATCCTGGCTGCTCGGGCCGAACGGCGTGGCGTACTCCTGCGCGCGGGCGCCCCGGATGGATCCGATCGCGCCTGCGACGAGGCCTGCGGCGGCCGCCCCGGCGATGAAGGTCCTGCGTGACTGCTGTTGCATGTGTGGCTCCCTGTCCCTCGATTGCGACTGCCATGCCCGGCGACCTGCCACCGCGCATGGCCGCTGTACCGACGGTCCGGCCCCCCGGTCCGCCGATGCGCGCCTACTTCGTGTCGACCCCCGTCGGACGGAAATAGGCGGTAGTGGTGGTACGCCGCGCCATCCAGGGCAGCTGCACGTTCTTGCCATCGGGCATGGACACCTTCACCGTACCCTTGATCTGGTCGCCGTTCACCTTGCCGGCGAATTCGTGGCGGGTGAGGCCCACGCCGTCGAGCGTCATCTCGACGCTGAAGGAAAAATCCTCGCCCCGCAGCTTCACGTTCTGCAGGATGCCGCGGCGGTTGCCGGCGCGGGTCACGCCCTCGGCCATCTGGAAACGCTGCTCGAGGATGGCATCGTGGGTGAATGCAATGCCGTTCAGCGCGTACTGCCATGTCCAGTAACCCTCGACCCTGGCGGGTACGATCCACAGGCCCACCGCCGAGCCGGCTTCCTTGTCCCATTCGTCGGCCTGCCATGCACCCATGTCGAACAGGTGGGTGAGCACGCGCGTGCCTGGCCGGGCCTCGGCGAGGATCTTCGGCCGCAACAGCCGCATCAGCTCGGGGAACAGCCACATGTTGATCACCGTCACGTCGCGGATATCCGCATCGAACACGTTGCGGTGGTAGAACGTCACGCGGTCGGCCACGCCCTGCTTCTGCGCGGCTTCGTTGGACTGGCGCACCAGGGTCTCGTTGATGTCGACGCCCCAGCCCCGGATCTTCGGGTTGTCACGTGCCGCGGTCAGCACGATGCGCCCGTCGCCCGAACCGAGGTCGACGACCACGTCGTTGTCCTGGATGCGCGCGAGCTTGACCAGCCGCTCGACGGTGGGCTGTGCGCTGGGCACGAACAGCGAGAAACGCTCCTGCGCCTGCGCGGCAGCCACGCAAAGGAAGGTCATGGAGGCGGCGGCCAGCGCACGCAGGGATCGATCGATCGAAACACGGCGATTCATGTTCATCCTCGGCACTCTTTCAGAATATTCACGGGCACGAAAGAAACGATTCACTTCAGGTTGACGCCGGTAGGCCTGAACCAGGAATCCGCGCTTGACCGGCGGGCGACCCAGGGCAGTTGCCGCGCCTTGCCTTCTGCCGGGGTGATGGTGACGGACCCGCGGATCTCGTCGCCCTCGACCCGGCCCGAGAACGCATGGCGCGTGCGACCCGCGCCCTCGACCGTGATCTGCAGCTCGAACGAGATCTCGGCCCCCCGGAGGTTCGCGTCGGTCAGCGATTCGCGCCGGTTTCCGGTTCGCGCATGACCCTCGATCCTCTGGAACTGCTGGCTCAGCAGCAGGTCGTAGGTGCGCGTCTCGCCGCGGAACGGCAACTGCCAGGTCCATGCGCCCTCGACGCGCGCCGGTACGATCCAGACCAGGATCGGGCTCTGGCTGCCATCGCCGCGATCGACCCGGTCGGGCTGCCAGTTGCCCATCATGCCGGCATTGTCGATCAGCGCGCCGTTGACGATCACGCGCGTGCCCGGGCGCGCCTCGGCCAGGATCTTCGGCCGCAGCAGCTGGGTGAGGCTGCGGAACAGCCACATGTTGATCACCGTCACCTCGCGCAGGTCGACGTCAAAGGCGTTCCGGTGGAAGAACTGTGCGCGGTCGGACAAGCCTTCCCGCTTCGCCGTTTCGTTGGCTTCGGCGACCAGGTTGGCCTCGATGTCGACACCCCAGCCACGCACCCCGGGGTTGCTGCGCACCGCGCCCAGAACGATGCGCCCGTCGAACGAACCGAGGTCGACCACCACGTCGCCATCGCGCAGGTTCGCCACCTTCACCATGCGATCGATGATGAACGGGCTGCTGCCGGCAGGGAACGACCACTGTTCCTGGGCAATGGCGACGGCGGGCAGCAGTGCTGCGGCGAGGAGCACGGCACAGGCGTGCCGCAGGAAGTTCAGGCGCATGTTGCCTCCGTGATCACTTGGCCGCCAGCCCGGTAGGCTGGAAATAGGTGGTGCTGCTGCTGCGGGTCGCGCGCCAGGGCAGTTCCGCCACCCTGCCGCCGTCGATCGTCACGCGTACCGTGCCATCGATCGTGTCGCCCTTCACCGTGCCGCGGAACTCGTGCATCGCGGACACGCCCGGATCTGGCCACCGCGCAACCGCAGGTCGGTGAGGTTTCCACGCCGGTTGCCGACACGGACGATGCCTTCGCCGACCTGGAAGCGCTGCTCGAGGATCGACGCGTAGCCGACCGGCCGGCCACCCACCGGCAAGGACCACTGCCAGTAGCCGGCGATCTTCGCCGGCACGATCCACAGGCTGATGCGTGCATCCGCCCCGGCGCCGCCGAACTTGTCCGGCGCGAAGAAGGACAGTTGTTCGTCCGGTGCCCAGGTGCCGAAATCGAAGTCGTGGCTGACGATGCGCGTGCCGGGCTGCAGTTCGTTCAGCAGTTTCGGCCGCAGAAGGCGCATGAGTTCCGGGAAAAGGTACATGTTGACGACCGTCGCCTTGCGCAGGTCGGTGTCGAACACGTTCTGGTGAATGAAGGTCACCCGGTCGCCGAGGCCGGACTTCCTGGCCAGCGAGGACGCGTGTTCGACCAGCTCGGGATTGATCTCGACGCCGAAGCCGCGCGCGCCGTAGAGCCGGGCGGCGGTGGTCACGATGCGGCCGTCGCCGGAACCGAGGTCGACCACCAGATCGGATTTGCCGACTCCGGCCATCTTCGCCATGGCTTCAGCAACGCTCGGCGGGCTCGGCACGTAGAGCGAGAAACGCTCCTGGGCAGATGCCGGACGGGCACCGATGATTCCCCCGAACATCGCGGCACTGCCGGTGGCCAGCAGCACACGCCGCCGGTGCGGTGCGCAGGGGCGACCGGTCATTGCGCCTGCACAGCCTGGCGTGGCGACTGCTGTCTCCTGGTCGACTGGCATTTCCCGTCTGTTTCCCGTGGCATTCATCATCTGTTCGAAGAGTTGGTATCTGCAGCCTGCGCCCACCGCGCCGAGCGCAGTTTGCCTGCAACCGCGCCGAAAGTCAGTGCGTCGGAGTCCTGCCCCGGCGCCGGCCGCAGGCCTGACATCCGGCCGACGCAGTGCCGCCCGCAACGGCACCGGCAACCGACGCGATGCTCAACGGGCGGCGACCCGGCGCGCCTGCCAGCGAGCCTCCACGCCCCGGTCGCTGCGCGCAATGCCGGAAATCGATTCGCCGTCGACCCGGCCCTCGAACTGCCAGGGGATCGTCGGTGGCCCGCCTGCGCGCACCGGCAGCGCCACGGTGAATCGAAACCGTTCACCGGTCACGCGGCCATCGCGCGCCGGAAGCACCTGCCGGCCCATGTTCACTTCGGCATCCACATGCTGGTTCTCCTGCAACAGCCGAAGCTCGACGGGAACCTGGGGCAGCAGGTCCGCGGACGCGCCGGTCAGGGACACCGACCAGCGGCCATGAACATCGGCCGGAATCACGTACAGGTAGATCGTGCTGTCGCCGCCCCTGCCATTGTTCTTCTCGGGGGCAAAGAACGTCTCGGTCGCGTCGGCCTGCCATCCCTCGAACGGGAAGTCGTGGCTCACCACGCGTGCACCGGGGCGCAGCTGGCGCAGCAGCACCGGGCGCAGCCCCTGCACGATCGGCGGCAGCAGGTAGAGCGTGACCACCGTCGCCTTGCGCACGTCGGTGGCGAACACATCGGCACGTTCGAACCGTACCCGATCGCCGACACCGGCCCGGGCGGCATTGCGGTTGGAAAGCTCGACCAGCACGGCATCAAGGTCGACTCCGGCGCCACTGGCCCCGAAGCTGACTGCTGCGGCGATCGGGATGCGGCCATCGCCGGAGCCAAGGTCGATCACATGGTCGCCCTTGCCCACCGCGGCGATGGACAGCATGCGCTGCACCGTGTTGCCGGGCGTGGTGATGAACGGCGAGAACGGCTTTTCATCCTGGGCGGCGGCACGGCCTGCGGCCAGCGCCGGGATGATCGCTACCGCCGCTGGCAGAAGACCCGCGGCGAGGGCCATGCGCCGCCGGTTGCGGGAAGTAACCGCTGCGGTCATCTGGCGGGTCCTGAACGGGTATCGATCGAGGCCGCCTTGCCACCGCTGCGCGTGGCGGTCCACGACGCGGTACGTTCCCCGCGATCGAACGTGCGCACCGTTCCTTCCATCGTGTCGCCGCGCACCCGGCCCACGAAATCATGGCGCAGCATGCGGCCGCCGACGTTGATCGTGGCCGTGATGCGGACGTCCTCGCCGCGCAGCGACGTGAAGGACACCTCGAGCGGCCTGCCCGCGGCGCTGCCCTGCACGTCGAGGTCCTGGTGTCGCTGGCGCACCAGGGCTTCGACCGGCTGCCCGCCAGGCAGCTTCCACTGCCAGTTGCCCGACACGTTCGCCGGCACGATCCAGAGATAGACGTAACTGACGCCGGGCGTGCCGACCTGCTTTTCCGGGACCTGCATCGTCACCGATTCCTCGGCCTGCCATTCGCCCATGTTGTAGTCGTGGGACACGATGCGCGAACCGGGCCGCAACTCGGCCAGCAGCTTGGGCCGGAGCTTGAGGTTCAGCTCGGGCAGCAGGTAGAGCGTGACCACGCTGGCAGCGCTGACGTCGGTCTCGAACATGTTCTGCCGGATGAAGGTGACCCGGTCGGCCACGCCCTGCTTCTTCGCATTCGCGCTGGCCTGGCGCAGCAGTTCCTCGTCGAGATCGAGGCCGCGTCCGCCCTTCGCGCCGAACCTGGCCACCGCCGTGATCAGCTGGCGGCCATCACCGGAGCCGAGGTCGATGACGAAATCGGACGGCCCCACTCGCGCCATCGTCATCATGCGGTCGACCACCACCTGCGGCGTCGGCACGTAGACCACGTCGCCCGCGCCGGTCTGCGCATCCAGCCTGGGGGCATGCACCGCTGCAGCCGCGCCCGCCACCGCTGCAGCCGCCCCGAGCAGGCGCCGGCGGACCGGGTCTGCATTGCCGGCCCATCGTGGCGCGGCGCTCGTTGTCCATGGATCCATGCGGGTGTCTCCGGTAGGCTTCATCGGGTCCTGAGGGCGGCAAACCTGCCGGTCGCGGAAACCGTCGATTCGATCGTGCCTTCCATGCGGTCGCCATCGACTCGGGCACGCACGATCGCGCGGCCGGCGCGCCCGCCCGCCGCGACCACCGGCAGCGCGAAGCGCAGGTCGACGCCCCTGAGGGAGGTTGCATCCAGTTCGCGACCGGCGCGTCCCGGCACGCGCAGCGTGCCTTCGAAATCGTTGAGCCCCTGGCGCAGCGCCAGCTCTGCCCGGTCGAACGCAGCCTGCCCGGGCGCGCTGACCAGCCAGCGCCCACCCACCGGCGCCGGCACCAGGTACTGGTAGACCGTTGCCTCAGGGACGCCGGTGATGTCGGCCTTCTCCGGCACCTCGAAGGTGATGTGGCTCGCGGCGCGCCAGTCGTCGAAGTGGTAATCGTGGGCAACGATACGGGTACCGGGCCGCAGGTCGGCCAGGAACCTCGGCCGCAGCTTCATCATCATCCACGGCAGCAGGTAGAGCGTGAGCACGGTCGCGTCGCGCACGTCGGTGTCGAAGATGTTGCGTTCCTCGAACCGGACGAGGTGACCCACGCCCTCGCGCGCCGCCGTATCGCTGGCGAACCGGACCAGCTCGGGATCGATGTCTACGCCGTAGCCCCGGGCGCCGTGCCGCTTCGCAGCGGCGATCACCAACCGCCCGTCGCCACAGCCGAGATCCATCACCAGGTCTTTCGCGCCGATGCCGCCGGCGCGGATCATCTCGTCCACCACCGGCCAGGGCGTGGGAACATACGGCCCGCCATTGCGGTCGAGCGGCTTCTTCGAGGTCGGCGCCTGCATCGGCGCCTGCACCGGCGACTGCACCGGCGCCTGCGCGAGCACAGGCAGCGAACCCGCCACGGACCCGGCACCGGCGGCACCGCTGGCCAGCGCGAGCAACGCGCGCCGGCGTGCGCGGATACAAGCCCGCAGGCGCAGGTCGTCCCTCATGCGCCGCGCGGGTAGGTCCACGCGCCCTCCGGCCCCGGCTCTGCGACCGCCGTGCGCGTCATCCGGAATGGCGACTCGCTGCGCCGACCTTCGGTCTCGGTGCGGAAGTAGCCCTCGATGGTGTTGCCGGACGGATCGAGGCCGCGCGCCACGCGGCCGAAGAAACGGCGGAAGGTGAACTGCCGGTTCACTTCCTCCATCATGATGAAGGTCAGGCCGTCGCCGGCGAGCCGGATGTCGCGCAGGCCGACGCGTGCGCCGTCGGCCTTCACCTCGGCGTCGATGTCCTGGAAACGCTGCCGCAGGATGATCTGGTGGCCGCGGGCCCCGGCGCCGGGCAGTTCGACCTTGAGCGACCAGGTGCCGGCGATGCGCGCCGGAATCCACCAGAAATAGACATGACTGCCGTATTCGCGCAGCCGGATGTGCAGGTCGGGCTTCCAGTCGCCGAGGTCGAAGTCGTGCGACACGATGCGCGTGCCTGGCCGCAGTTCCGCCAGGAGCTTGGGACGCACGCGCAGGTTGACCTTGACGCCCAGGTAGAGCGTCACCACGGTGGCCCTGGACAGGTCGGCATCGAACAGGTTGCGCTCGGTGAAGCGCACACGGTCGGACACGCCTGCGATGTTCGCGAGTTCGATGCTCTCCTGCACCAGCGCAGGGTCGATCTCGTAACCGATGCCTGACGCGCCCCAGTCGCGGGCCGCCGCGATGTTGATCCGGCCATCGCCCGAGCCCAGGTCGATCACGTAGTCATTCGGCCGGACGTTCGCGATGCGCAGCATCGTGTCGATCAGCGTGAAGTTGGTCGGCGCGAACGGCACATCCAGCTTGGGTTGCGCGCCTGCGGCCACGGGCAGGAGCATGCCGGTACCGCCGGCGGCGGCCGACAGCGCGGCAAGCAGCGAGCGGCGGCGAAATTTCGACAGCATCAACCGGGTTCTGGATTGGTGGGAGCAGGATTCCGAATGCTCAGTCTAGCATGCGCCCGGCACCCTGCGTCCTGGCCTCGCCGTGCGCGGTCGGCTCACGCGACATAGCCACCCCATGGCGAGACGGCCGTCGCGCTCGCCATGTACAGCGGATGGCGCGGATGGCCATCGCGGGTGAGCCCGAGCACACCCAGCGCCAACCCCTCGCCCAGCAGTCGTGAAGCCACGCGCCGGCCGCGCGCCGACAGCGCGCCATGCACGCCCCAGGCGCAGACCACCTGCCCGGCCTCCCGCGCCATCGCGAGGATGGCTGCATCGTTACCTCGCCCGACCGGGGACGGATGCCCGTACAGCGCCTTCGGATCGGTGCTGCGCAGGGCGAAGATGTTGCCCACCAGCAGGCCGCCGAACCCGCTCGCGCGCGCGCGGCGTTCGCAGCGCTCCACCGTTGGATCATTGCGTTGCTCGTCGGCGGTCGACGGGTTGAGCATGATCATCAGCAACGGTGGACGCGACCGGTCCCAGTAGCGCCACAGGCGGTAGCGATACTGGCGGTCGCGGGAGAAGGTGGCGCCCGTATCGATGCGCAACCCCGCGCCTGCCCAGGGGCGGCCGGGCCGGATGCAGTCGCCGGCAACCGCCCCGGTCAGCGCGCCGCGGGACAGTGCGACCGCCGCGCGCGACGAACGGCCCGCGACGCCATCACGCCTCCAGCAGCGAGCGCAGCATCCACGCCGACTGCTCGTGCACGGTCAACCGCTGGGTCAGCAGGTCGGCGGTTGGCTCGTCGCCGGCCTTCTCGACCAGCGGGAAGATCGACCGCGCGGTGCGCGCGACCGCCTCGTGGCCCTGCACCAGGATCGCCACCATGTCGAGCGCGGCGGGCCGGGTCTCGGGCGCGTCCTTGAGCGAGGTCAGGCGGCCGAACTGCGCGTACGAACCCGGGGCGATATGCCCGAGCGACCGGATGCGCTCGGCGATCGGATCGACCGCAGTCCACAACTCGGTGTACTGCGCCATGAACATCGTGTGCAGCGTGTTGAACATCGGTCCGTTGACGTTCCAGTGGAAGTTGTGGGTGGTCAGGTACAGCGTGTAGGTATCGGCCAGCAGCTTCGACAGGCCGCCCGCAATGGCGGCGCGGTCCTTCTCGCTGATGCCGATGTCGATGACTGCTGCGTTCTTTCCGTTGCGTTTTGCCATGGGACCCTCCATTGGTGATCGGCAGGTCATCTGCCGGCTTGCATCTGCGGGGCGTTCAGCGCGCCAGGCGTGCCTCCCAGCGGACCGCAGTGGCCGGCGTGTCGGTCCGTACATTGAAGCTCGCGCTGCCGGCGACCGAATCGCCCTTCACCACCCCGTCGAACTCGTGCCGGAACCGCTCCGCACGGCCCGAGGGCTCGAGCGCAAAGCGCAGCCGGTCGCCGTCGATGCGCAGACCGGCGACATCGAGCGGCTGCCCGTTCAGCGTCGCCTTGCCGGTCAGCATCTGGTAGGACTGCGCCACGGCGACCTCGACACGCCCGCCGCCCTGCGCCTTCGGCAGGTCGAAGCTCCAGCGTCCGGCCACCTGCGCCGGCACCGTCCACAGCATCAGTGTGCTGGTGCGATCCCGGCCTACCGGCTTGTCGGGCACGTACATGCGCAAGGTCATGTCGGGCTGCCAGTCGGCCAGCATCGCGTAGTCGTGCGACACGATGCGCGTGCCCGGGCGCAGCGCAGCCAGCTTCGGGGTGAGCAGCTGCATGACCTTGGGCAGCAGGTAGACGCTGATCACGGTGGCTTTGGAGAAATCGGACTCGAACAGGTCCTGGGTCAGGAACCGCGCGCGATCGGCGATGCCCAGCCGCTTTGCCGACTGCCGGCTGCGTTCGACCAGCCGGGAATCGATCTCGATGCCATGGCCTCGCGCGCCGAACTTCGACACCGCAGTCAGCACGATGCGCCCGTCGCCGGAACCGATGTCGATCAGATAGTCGGACTTGCCGATGCCCGCGAGCTGAAGCATGCGATCGACCACGTCCGCCGGTGTCGGGACATAGGGCGTGTCGGTATCCTCGTCGACGATGCCTGCCTCGGCAGCGGTACGCGGCGCCGTCACGGCACCGGCCTGCGCCAGTGCCACCGACGGCAGCAGCACCGCCATCGCACAGCCGAGCAACAGTGCCGGCAGGCGCCTGCCGTGCCTGACCGCGGCAGCGCCGCATCCGGTGGCTGGCACGGGCACCAGCATTGATTCGGGAAACAGCGTCATCGACCACCTTCCGGCAACACAACGAGACGAGAGTCTAGCAAATGCGGCAGGCGGGACCGCGGACGCTGCGCGCGGCGTGCGCCGGCCTTACAATCCGCGACCGCCAGAATACGCCTTCGTCGCCCCGGCGACCTGCACCGGATGCCCGACCATGTTCCTGCTGCACGCGATCATCTTTGCCACCGGCGGCGCGATCCTCGCGCTGGAACTGCTTGCCTCCCGGATCATGACGCCCTACTTCGGGGTCAGCATCTACATCTGGACCGGCATCCTGTCGATCACCCTGATCGCACTGGCGGCCGGCTACTGGGGGGGTGGCCTGGTGACCCATGCCAGCCGCAAGCCATCGATCGACCGTCTGGCGCAATGGTATCTGGCACAGCCCGCCTGGGCGGGCCTGGCGATCGTCGGTGCCTGCCTCGTCTACCCCCATGCGTTTCATTCGCTCGCCAGCTTCGACCTGGTGATCGGCGCGTTCATCGCCTGCGTGGTACTGCTGTTCCTGCCGCTGCTGACCACCTCGGCGATGAACCCGCTGCTGGTGGCGATCATGACCCAGGCATCCCTGGGCGCGGCGGCCCGGTTCGGATCGGAGCGCTCCGGCAATCGGCAGACGGCCGTGCTCGAGCAGCTCGATGCCGGTTCCGGCCGGGTGTTTTTCGTGAGCACCGTCGGATCGGTCGCCGGGGTGATCGTCACCGCCTTCGTGCTGATGCCCTACCTGTCGAACTACAACGCGGTGCTCGTGGTCGCGCTGGTGCTGTCCCTGCTCTCGCTCGCGGGCGCCGTGCGCCCGCCGGTGCCGGTGGCCCATCGCGGACGCCTGCTCGCCATCGGTGCGGCCGCGACCCTCGCCTCGGGTGGCCTGCTCGCGTTCTCCGACAGCTACCTCGACCGCATGTGGCCGGCCCGGTACGGCGGGATGCAGTGGCAGAAGCTCGCTGAATACGGTTCGCTGTTCGGCACCGTCAAGATACTGGCCGCACCGGCGGGTGCAGCGCCCGAATCCCAGGTGCGTATCTACTTCCAGGACGGGCTGGTGCAGAACACGCTCGATTCGAGCAACCGGTCGCAATCGTTCTTCACCTACGGGCTCGAGGGGCTGGTGCATGCGTACCGTCCGCAGAGCGGGCGTTCGCTGGTG
>JBILGF010000228.1:0-5600 GCA_044351195.1 Burkholderiales bacterium | reverse complement strand
CCTATCCCGCTTGCAGAGAGGGGCTATTACGTTTTTCCTGTCGATACCGTTCGGTACGTGCTGGAGCGGGAAGGGTTCTACGAACCCGATCGCGTTCACCAGGAGGGGGCAGCCAATCTCGCGAAGTTCTTCGACGCCGATGCCGTTCTGCTGGTCGCGATCAATCGATGGGAAACCCAGTACCTCTTCATTGCAGCGACTGTGACCGTGGAGATCGAATACAGGATGTTCGATCGCGGAGGTACCTCAATATGGACGGCGCAAAAGCGGATGGTATACAGCCCGCAGCAACAATCTGGCGCTAGTCCTCTGGTGACGCTCATCTCGGCGGCCATTTCGGCCGCCATGCTGAAGGTGGAGCCGAACTATCTGCCGCTGGCTCGCCAGGCAAACCAGCAGGTAATCCTGATCGAACCCTCAGCGCTGCCTGTGGGGCCGTATGCCAGACCCGTCACGCGCTGAACCTTCCATTCCCGGCCAGGGAGGACAAACGGAAGGCTCACCTGTTGAGCCATGCAGCCTTTAGGCTAATCAGTCTGCCAGCGACGTTCCGGAGCGCCTTGAACCCCATCGAACGCTTCTATCGCATCGACCAGCTGCTCACCGAGCGCGGCAGCCTGTCGATGCAGTCGTTATGCGAGGTGCTCGAGATATCGCGCGCGACCGCCAAGCGCGACCTGACCTACATGCGCGATCGGCTCAACGCACCGATCGTGTTCGACCGGTTCATGGGCGGGTATCGGTTCGACACCTCGAAGAGCCGTTCCGGCCCCCGGTATGCGCTGCCCGGCCTCTGGTTCTCCGCCGACGAGATCCACGCCCTGATGACCATGAACGCCCTGCTGCAGGAACTCGATCCGGGCGGCTTCATCGGTGCCGAGGTGCGGCCGCTGATCGACCGGCTGGAAGGGCTCCTCGGTCGGGCGAATGCGCCCGCCCGTGCGGTGATGCTGCGGGTGAAGCTCGTCCGCAGCCTCGGTCGGCCGGTGCCCCTGAAGTGGTTCCAGATGGTCGGTGCAGCGGTCATGGCTGGCCGGCGGCTGCAGATCGCCTATCTCGGGCGGCACCGGAACGAGCGGTCCATGCGTGAAGTCTCGCCCCTGCGACTCGTGTTCCATCGCAACTCCTGGTATCTCGATGCGTGGTGCCATCAGGTGGATGACTTCCGCACCTTCGCGATCGATGCGATCGAACAGGCCATTCCCCTCGATTCGCGGGCGCGGCGTGTGTCGCTGGCGGAAGTCGATGCGCGGCTGGGCGGTGGCTACGGCATCTACAGAGGCGAGCGGCTGCGCTGGGCACGACTGCGCTTCGAAGCGCAGGCCGCCGTCTGGGTGCAGTCCGAGCAATGGCATCCGCAACAGAAGACGCGGGTGCTGCCCGATGGCAGGTACGAACTGCGTCTGCCCTATGCCGAGCCGCACGAGCTGGTGATGGACATCCTGCGCCATGGGGAACAGGTCGAGGTGATCGAGCCCGACGAGTTGCGCGCCGAGGTCGTCCGACGGCTGCAGCTGGCGGTGGGACGCTACGGCAGCTGATCACCGGCGTAGCCAGCACCGGATCCGCCGGATAGAGGGTGCGAAGGCCGGGGAAATGGAACCGCAATCGACCACGTCGCCGGGCATCGCGATCGGGCATCGCTTGACGCCGCGTACCTGCGATTCCTACACTGCGCACTTGCAACTGATCATGAAGCCACGCGCCAGACGTTGCCACGATCCGGAGGAGAACCTGATGTCCCAAGCCCGTCCGCCCCGCGGACCGCAGCGCCGTTCGCGTCTGCTACCCGTCGTCATGACGACCCTGGTGTTGTCCTGCGCGCTGCCGGCAGCAGCGCAGCCTCAGGAATTCCCCGCGCGCCCGATCCGTCTCATCGAAGGCTTCGGTGCCGGCGGTGTCGTCGACCTCGTCGCGCGCCTGCTGGCGCCGAAGCTGTCTGCGGCACTCGGCCAGCCGATCGTGATCGAAAACCGCGTCGGCGCGGCCGGCGTAATCGCCAGCAGCACCGTCTCGAAGGCGGCGCCGGATGGCCACACCTGGCTGATCACCACCGGCTCGCATACCTCGAACACGGCGTTCAACGCGGCCAACGTGCCCTATGACCCGATCAAGGATTTCACGCCGGTGACGCAGATCGCGCGCACCTACGGCATGGTGCACCTGGTGCATCCGTCGATTCCGGCGCGCAACGTCAAGGAGTTCGTCGCGCTGGCGCGCAAGTATCCAGGCAAGCTGACCTACGGCGCAGCCGGCATCGGCAACATCCTGTTCATCGGCGCCGAGATGCTGAAGTCGGTCACCGGCACCGACATCCGCTATGTGCAGTACAAGGGCGCGGCGCAGGCGACCAACGACCTGATGGGTGGTCATATCGACACGCTGTTCCTCACCACGCCGGTGGCACTGCCGCTGATCAAGGGCGGCAAGATACGGCCCCTTGCGATCACCGGGCCGATTCGCTGGAAGGGCTTGCCCGACGTGCCGACCATGCGTGAATCGGGCTTCCCCGATTTCGACCTGATCGGCTGGTTCGGCCTGTGGCTGCCGCCCAACACACGCCCGGAGATCGTCGCCCGGCTGCACGCTGACTTCGAGCGCGCCGTCGCCGAACCGGATATCCGCAGTCGCTTCGACGAGCTGGGGTTTCTGCCCGGTGGCATGCGCAGCGACGAGTTCGCGCGCTATGTCGTGCAGGATCTCGCACAGATGCGCGAACTCGCGGCACGCATCGCCAAGGCCGGCGGCAACACGCAGCAATAAGGCGAGCCTTGCACGACCCGCGATCGCACATCGATCGCCCGATCCCCACGGACCACCGGCAGCCGCGTACATGAGCACGACATCAAACCTCGCAGACCCGTACCACGCTGCCTGCCGCAGCGAGGTGCGCGACGGCATGCAGATCGACTGGGATGTACCGATCCCGATGGACGATGGCGTGGTGTTGCGCGCCGACGTGTTCCGACCGATCGGCGGTGGCCGTCATCCGGTGATCCTGTCGAGCGGCCCGTACGCGAAGGGCCTCGATTTCCAGGAGGGCTACCCGAGCCATTGGGCGCGCCTGGTCAAGGCGGCCCCCGAGATCCTCGAAGGTTCGTCCAACAAGTACCAGAACTGGGAACTGGTCGACCCTGAGAAGTGGGTACCCGATGGCTATGCCTGCGTGCGCGTGGACTCGCGCGGCGCGGGCCGTTCGCCCGGCGTGATCGACTGCTGGTCGCCGCGCGAGACCCTCGACATGAAGCTGTGCATCGAGTGGGCGGGCGAGCAGCCGTGGAGCAGCGGCAAGGTCGGGTTGAACGGCATCTCGTACTACGCGATGAACCAGTGGCAGGTCGGTGCGCTGCGTCCGAGGCATCTGGCCGCGATGTGCGTGTGGGAAGGCTCGTCCGACTATTACCGCGAACTCTCGCGCCACGGTGGCATCCTGTGCGGCTTCCTTGATGGCTGGTACCGGCGGCAGGTGAAGTCGGTACAGCACGGCGTGGGCACGCGCGGACCGAAGAGCAAGGTGACTGGAGAGCCGGTCGCGGGCCCGCTCGAGCTGAGCGAAGCCGAGCTTGCCGCCAACCGAGCCGACCTCGGCGCCGAGGCGCTCGCCCGACCGATGATCGACGACTACTACCGTGCACGCATGCCGCGCTTCGAGGATATCGAGGTGCCGCTGGTGTCGTGCTCGAACTGGGGTGGCATGGGCCTGCACCCGCGCGGCAACTTCGAGGGCTACCTGCGCGCGGGCTCGAGCCAGAAGTGGCTCGAAATCCACGGCGACACGCACTTCACGCATTTCTACACGAGCTACGGCATTGGCGTTCAGAAGCGCTTCTTCGGCCATTTCCTCAAGGGCGAGGACACCGGGTGGGATCAGCAGCCGCGCGTGTCGGTCAACGTGCGCCATCCGGGCGAGCGGTTCGAGCTGCGCGCCGAGCAGGAATGGCCGCTGGCCGGCACCCGCTTCACGCCCTACTACCTCGACCCGGCGGGTCGTACGCTCACCACTACGCGGCCCGAGGCCGGCAGCAACACGGTCGACTATGAAGCGATGGGCGAGGGGCTGACTTTCAGCACGCCCCCGCTGGAAGCTCCGCTCGAGATCACCGGGCCGGTGGCGGCGAAGCTGTGGCTGTCATCGCGCACCCGCGATGCCGACGTGTTCTTCGTCGTGCGTGTGTTCGATCCGCAGGGCCATGAAGTCACCTTCATCGGCGCCAACGATCCACGCGTGCCTGTAGCCATCGGCTGGCTACGTGCCTCGCAGCGCAAGCTCGACCCGGGCGAGAGCCGCCCGTGGCGGCCGTGGCATACGCATGACGAGGCGTGGCCGCTGCAACCGGGCATACCGGTGGAACTGGATGTCGAGGTCTGGCCGACCTCGATCGTGGTGCCGGTGGGCTATCGACTCGCGGTCACCGTGCTCGGGCGAGACTACGAAGTGGATGGCACCGATGCCTCGCCGCCGAATGCGCCATACCCGATGAAGGGCGTGGGACCGTTCCTGCACGACGACCCGGTCGATCGTCCGCCGGAGGTGTTCGGCGGGGTGAACACGTTGCACTTCGCTCGGGAGCGGGCGCCTTATGTGCTGTTGCCGGTGATTCCGGGTCGTTAGACAGGCTGGCGTCCTTATTGCTTTCGACGCATCAGTCGCAGCCGGTCACGCCGCCCCGCGCTTCCTGTAGGAAAGGTCTCCCGTGCACGTCCGCTCGCATCGCACCGTCGTTCCGGTGCTTCTCTCTGCCACCGCCGTCGCCCTCATGTCCGCCGGCGCGCTGGCCCAGTCATGGCCCGTATCTCCGGTGCGCATGATCGTGCCGTTCACTGTCGGGGGTGCATCCGATACCGCCGGCCGCATCCTCAGCCAGCAGTTCAGCGAGCGCTGGGGACAGAAGGTGTTCGTCGAGAACCGCCCGGGCGCCGGTGGCACGATCGGCACCGAGATCGCGGCGCGTGCGAAGCCCGATGGATACACGCTGCTGCTCGGGTCCTCGACCGAGCTGGCGGTCAACCCGAACCTGTATCCGAAGCTGCAGTACGACACGCTGCGCGACTTCGCGCCAATCGGCCTGATCGCTTCGACGCCGATGCTGCTTGTGGTGCATCCTTCGCTGCCAGTGAAGTCGGTGGCTGACCTGGTCCGCCTCGCTCGGGCGCGGCCGGGAGAACTGATCTATGCGTCCTCGGGCAACGGCGCCAGCACCCACCTCGCGGCCGAGATGTTCAAGCGGGCGGCGCAGGTCGACCTGCTGCACCTGCCCCATACCGGAGCAGCACCCGCAGTGGTGAGCATCATGAACGGGCAGGCGCAGGCCGGGTTCCATGCGGTGCCGGCGGTGCTCGGCCAGGTGCGCGGGGGCAAGCTGCGCGCGCTGGCCCTGACCAGCGCGAAGCCGGTGAGCCTGGTGCCGGATGTGCCGACCCTGGTGCAGTCGGGCTATCCATCGATGGACGTGGTGATCTGGAACGGCCTGCTCGCGCCCACGGGCACACCGCCCGAGGTACTGTCGCGCATCGAGTCGGACCTGCTCGTGGTACTGAAGGACGCGCAGGTGCAGAAGAGCTTTGCCAACCAGGGCGCCGAGATGACGCCCAGCGATGGC
>JBILGF010000247.1:0-5257 GCA_044351195.1 Burkholderiales bacterium | reverse complement strand
GACCGGATCGAGGCGCTGCGCCCGACGCACCTGGTGATCTCGCCCGGGCCCTGCACGCCGAACGAGGCGGGCGTGTCGGTCGAGGCCATCCGGTATTTCGCCGGGAAGGTGCCTGTCCTCGGCGTCTGCCTCGGACACCAGTCGATCGGACAGGCCTTCGGCGGAAAGATCGTCCATGCCAGGCAGGTGATGCACGGCAAGACGTCGGCGATCCGGCATGAAGGGCTGGGCGTCTTCGAGCAGCTGCCGAGTCCGTTCCTCGCCACGCGCTACCATTCGCTGGTGATCGAACGCGAGTCGCTGCCTGCCGTGCTCGAGATCACCGCCACCAGCGAGGACGGCGAGATCATGGGGGTTCGCCACCGGACGCTGCCAGTGCAGGGCGTGCAGTTCCATCCGGAGTCGATCCTCACCGAGTGCGGCCATTCGCTGCTGGCCAATTTCCTCAAGACGACCGCCTGAGCCTGCCGCCCGCCGCGGCGCACACCGAAGAAGACACCGCGATGACCTATGCCGAAGCCCTGACCGCGCTGATCGAGCGGCGCGACCTCGACCGCGACCGGATGGTGCTGCTGATGCGCCAGGTGATGCAGGGCGAACTGACGCCGGCGCAGATCGCGGGGCTGGTCGTCGCGCTGCGCGCCAAGGGCGAGACGGTCGACGAGATCGCCGGGGCGGCATCGGTGATGCGCGAACTGGTGACCCGGGTCGATGTCGCCGACGTCGACAACCTGGTCGATACCTGCGGCACCGGTGGCGATGCGCAGCACACCTTCAACGTGTCCACCGCCTCGGCGCTGGTCGCCGCGGCGGCCGGCGCGCATGTCGCGAAGCACGGCGGCCGGTCGGTGTCCTCGCTCTGCGGCAGTGCCGACGTGCTCGAGGCGCTGGGCGTGCACCTCGGCCTCGATCCGGCCGCGGTCGCGCGTTCGATCCGCGAAGTCGGGGTCGGCTTCATGTTCGCGCCCAGCCACCACGCGGCGATGAAGCACGCCGCCCCGGTACGCAAGGAACTCGGCGTGCGCACGATGTTCAACATCCTCGGCCCGCTGACCAATCCGGCCGGCGCGCCGAACCAGGTGATGGGCGTGTTCCGCCGCGAACTGGTCGGGCTGCAGGCCCGTGTGCTGCACGCGCTGGGCAGCCGGCACGTGATGGTCGTGCATGGCGCCGACGGGCTCGACGAGATCACCATCACCGGCAACACCGATGTCGCCGAGCTGCGCGATGGCAAGGTCACCGAATACCGGGTCAACCCGGTGCAGTTCGGTTTCGAGGTGTCGACGATCGCCGATATCCGGGTCGATTCGGTCGAGGCGGCGAAGGCGATGCTGCTCGGCGTGCTCGACGACCGGCCCGGGGCAGCGCGCGACATCGTCGCGCTCAATGCCGGCGCGGCGATCTACGTCTCGGGGCTGGCGCCATCGCTCGAGGCCGGCGTCCGGCGCGCGCTCGAGCAGATCGCCTCCGGCGCGGCGAAGGCGAAGCTCGAGCAACTGGTTGCGTTCTCGCGCCAGGCGGCGGCATGAACACGGCCCCCGACATTCCCGACATCCTCGCCCGCATCCTGCAGACCAAGGCGGTCGAGGTGGCGCAGGCGCGCGCAGCGGTGCCGCTGGCCGAGGTGAAGGCGCGGGCCTCCGGCGCGGCGCCGGTGCGCGACTTCGCCGGCGCGATCCGCACGCGGGTCGAGGCCCGGCAGCCGGCGGTGATCGCCGAGATCAAGAAGGCCAGCCCGAGCCGCGGCGTGATCCGGGCAGACTTCCAGCCGGCCGAGATCGCGCGCAGCTACGAGCGCGGCGGCGCAGCCTGCCTGTCGGTGCTCACCGACGAACAGTACTTCCAGGGCACGCTGGCGTACATGACCGAGGCGCGCGCAGCGTGTTCGCTGCCGGTGCTGCGCAAGGAATTCATCCTCGACGAATACCAGGTGTACGAAGCGCGCGCAGCCGGTGCCGACGCGATCCTGCTGATCGTCGCCGCGCTGGACGATGCACGGATGCAGGCATTCGAGGCGATCGCGCAGTCGCTCGGCATGGCGGTGCTGGTCGAGTCGCACGATGCCGCTGAACTGGAACGGGCGCTGCGCCTGGCAACGCCGCTGATCGGCATCAACAACCGCGACCTGCGCACCTTCGAGACCTCGCTCGAGACCACCTACGGCCTGCTGCGACAGATCGGCGACGGCCGCCTGGTGGTGACCGAGAGCGGTATCCTCGAACGCCCGCATGTGGATGCGATGCGCGCCCATGATGTGTACGGTTTCCTGGTCGGCGAGGCCTTCATGCGTGCCGACGATCCCGGCAGCCAGTTGCGGGCACTGTTCGACTGAGGAGTTGCTGATGCTGTCGCTGGCCGACCGCTGGATCGTGGAGTTCGACCGTGCACTGCGTACGCTGTCCGGTGTCGCGCACCCGTCGCGGCCGTCGCCGGCCGCCGGCGAAGAGCTCATCGATCTGTTGCCCGAAGAGCGCAGCAGGTCCGGCGCGCTGATGCGGGTCGACCATTGCGGTGAAGTCTGCGCCCAGGCCCTGTATTCCGGGCAGGCGCTGACTGCGCGCGATCCGGCCAGGCGCGAGACACTGCTGCAGGCGGCCCGGGAAGAGGGCGACCATCTGGCGTGGACGCGCGACCGGTTGCGCGAGCTCGGGGCCCATCAGAGCTTCCTGAACCCGCTCTGGTATGCCGGATCGTTCACGCTGGGCGCGGTGGCCGGCCTTGCGGGCGACCGCTGGAGCCTCGGCTTCGTCGTCGAGACCGAGCGGCAGGTCGAGGCCCACCTCGACCAGCACCTGGGCGCATTGCCGGCGAACGACGGTCGCAGCCGGGTCATCCTGGAACAGATGCGGCTGGACGAGATCCAGCATGCGCGGCAGGCGATCGCGCACGGCGCGGCGAAGCTGCCGAAACCGATCGCCACCGCGATGCGCGTCACCTCGAAGGTGATGACCGGCACCGCATACTGGGTCTGAGGCTGGCTACGCCGCCTCGATCAGTTCGAAGTCGTGGGTGATCGAGGCGGTCTTCGCCAGCATGATCGACGCCGAGCAGTACTTTTCGGCCGACAGATGGATCGCCCGCTCGACGACCTCACGCCTGAGCGCATGCCCGGTTACCTTGAAATGGAAATGGATGCGGGTGAATACCTTCGGGTCTTCGTCCGCACGGTCGGCCTCGATCTCGACCGCGCAGTCGGTGATCGCATGCCGTCCCTTGCGCAGGATATGCACGACATCGTAGGCGGTGCAGCCGCCGGTACCGAGCAGCACGGTCTCCATCGGCCGCGGGCCCAGGTTGCGGCCGCCGCTGTCCGGCGGCCCGTCCATCACGATGGCATGACCCGACTCGCTTTCACCGAGGAAGGTGACGCCTTCGACCAGCTTTACCCTGAGTTTCATCGCCGTCTCGCTGCAGATCGAGCCATGCGCACCGCGCCATCAGCCCCGGACAGCATAGTTTAGTCGATACCAGGCCTGCCCCAGCCACTCGCGCATCGCGATATGGGTGTTGCGCAGTGCCTGCCCCGACGGGACCCAGGCCATCGGCGACGGCGTGATGGACGTGTAGCCGGTCGGTGCGGCGATCACCTCGAGGCCGGCCTGCTCGAATGCCCGGCGCGCGCGCGGCATGTGCCAGGCGTGGGTGACGAGGTAGACGCGGCGGATCGCCTCGGGCGCCAGCAGGGCCTGGGCGCGCGCCGCGTTCTCGCGTGTATTCAGGGAATCGGCCTCGACCCAGCGTGGCGGTGCATTGAAGTCTGCCGTCAGTGCATCGCGCATGGTGTCTGCCTCGGACAGGCGGTTGTCGATCGGCCGGCCACCGCTGACCAGTATCGGCAAGCCGGTGCGTCGGTGCAGCCAGGCGGCATAGCGCAGCCGCTCCAGTGTCGCCGGGTTCACCGTGTCGGTGCCGTATTCCGGCGACTCGCGGCCCAGGCCGCCGCCGAGCACCACGATGGCTGCGCCCGCGCGCACCCGGGGCGCCTGCGCAGCCGCCTGCGGGACCCGCGCGGGCAATGCCGCCAGCGGCGGCGTTTCCAGCGCCGACAGCAGCCGGTCGCTGACGAACGGCGTAGACGCGGCCACCAGCGCGAACAGCGAAACCAGCGCCAGCAGCAAGCCGGCAGTACGGCGCCGGCGCATCAGCGCCAGCCCGCCCAGTGCGGGCAGGATGAAGCACAGCGGCGGCAGCAGCAGCGAGGCCACGAGGGCAGTCAGGAACACGCTCATGGCGTCCCGCCCGGATCGCCGGGCCCGTGCCCGGGCGTGGCATTTGACAGCACGTACCTGTAACTCATATCATCCGCGGCTTTCCTCTGCGCACCCGGGTCACTGGATTTCCTTGAGCCACGGGCGCCGACCGATTTCAGGATACCTGCATGAAGACCTTCTCCGCCCGTGCCGAGACCACGACGCACGACTGGTATGTAGTCGATGCCGCCGACAAGACGCTCGGCCGCCTCGCCTCCCAGCTCGCCTTGCGCCTGCGCGGCAAGCACAAGGCGATCTTCACCCCCCACGTGGACACCGGTGACTACTTCGTCGTCGTCAACGTCGACAAGCTGCGCGTGACCGGCAGCAAGACGACCGACAAGAAATATTATCGCCACAGCGGGTTTCCCGGCGGCATCTACGAGACCACTTTCGAGAAGCTGCAGGCGAAGCATCCGGCACGCGTGCTCGAGAAGGCGGTGAAGGGCATGCTGCCCAAGGGTCCGCTCGGCCGCGCGATGATCAAGAAGCTGAAGGCCTACAAGGGCGAAGCGCATCCGCATACCGCGCAGCAGCCGAAACCGATCGATCTCAAGTAAGGGTCACCACCGTGGCGAACAAACAGTTCTATGGCACCGGCCGACGCAAGAGCGCGGTTGCCCGCGTGTTCATCAGCAGCGGCACCGGAAAGTTCATCGTGAACGACAAGCCGGTCGACGAGTTCTTCTCTCGCGAGACCGGGCGCATGATCGTGCGCCAGCCGCTGGTGCTGACCAATCATATCGGTACCTTCGACATCCTGGTGAACGTCGACGGTGGCGGCGAGTCGGGGCAGGCTGGCGCGGTGCGGCACGGGATCACCCGCGCACTGATCGAGTACGATGCGGAGCTGAAGCCGCCGCTGCGCAAGGCCGGGCTGGTCACGCGCGATGCGCGCGAAGTCGAGCGCAAGAAGGTCGGCTTGCACAAGGCGCGTCGCGCGAAGCAGTTCTCCAAGCGCTGACGCCGGGCCAGGCCGCGACGGCGGCTGTCCGGAAGAGCCGCCT
>JBILGF010000226.1:0-5642 GCA_044351195.1 Burkholderiales bacterium | reverse complement strand
GAGCCGGCGACGGCGGCGAACGGACGTCGAAGTCGACGTCGTCGGAGGGTGGCCGCTGCGCGGCGCGTGGCGCCGATGCCCATTGCAGCGCGATCAGCAACGGGATGATGATGACGAAGAAGATCAGCGTGTAGGCGCTGCCCACCTCCAGTCGAAGCGAAGCATAGCTGTCGGCAAGACCGACCGGCAGGGTCTGGGTAAGCGGCGTGTGCAGCAGCAGCGTCATGTTGAACTCGCCCAGCGACAGCGTGACCACCATCAGCGACCCGGCGACGATGCCGGAGCGGCAGTTCGGCAGCACGATGCCGAAGAAGCGCTGGCTGAACGAGGCACCGAGACTGCGCGCGCCCTCCTCCAGCGTCCGCAGGTCGATCGATGACAGCACGGCCAGCACCGAGCGCACCATGAACGGCAGCGTGAACAGCACATGCCCGACCAGGATGAACAGCCAGCTGCGACGAAAGCCGCCGAAGGTGCCGTAGGTGACGATCAGCGCCAGCGCGGTCGCGAGTCCCGGCACCGCGATCGGCATCACCAGCAGTTCCTCGATCGTGCGGGTGAACGCGTTCTGCGTGCGCGCCAGGACGTAGGCGGCCGGCACCCCGATCAGCAGCGTGCAGGCGAGGCAGGCGAGTGCGATCTTGATAGACAGGAAGATCGTGTGCCGGTAGTCGATCCATACCTTGACCACCCACTCCAGCGTCACACCACTCTGGATGCCGATGAAGTAGTTCTTGGTGACGCCGGCGAGCATCGACATGACCACCGGCACGATCAGGAATGCGCACACCAGCAGCGTGAACGCAAGCTGCGCCCAGAACCAGCCGCTGTAGCGGCGACGGGTCACTGCCGCGCGCTCCGGCCGCCATGAGCACCGTGGTGGGCGTGGTGCAGACTCATCCCGCCGCCGCCACCGAACTGCCGGCGAAGCTGCGCGCCAGCGCCAGGGCCGCCCAGGTGATTGCGCCGAGCACGAACGACAGTGCCGAAGCCATCACCAGGTTCGCCTGCAGCGTGAACTCGGTGTAGATCACCATCGGCAGGACGTTGATCCGGGTGGCGAGCGTGAACGCGGTGCCGAACGCACCCATCGCCGTGGCAAAGCAGATTGCACCGGCCGAGATGAACGCCGGCTTGAGCCCGGGCACGATCACATCGGCCACCACCCGCCACGGCCGTGCGCCGAGCGAGCGTGCGGCCTCCTCCAGCCGCGGGTCCAGCTTCTCGGCCGAGGCCATCACGGTGAGGATGGTGCGCGGGATCGAGAAATACACATAGCCCATGAACAGCCCGGCCATCGAGTAGGCGAACACCAGGCGCTCGTTGAACAGCGCATCGGTGATTTCCGGAATGAGTCCCTGGCGGCCGGCTAGCATGATCACCATGAAGCCGATCACCACGCCGGGGAAAGCAAGCGGCAGGGTGAGCATGGCGGTGACCAGCGCCCGGCCGCGAAAGCGGTTGCGTTCTAGGAACACCCCGGCTATGCCTGAGATCACCAGCGTGGCGGCGGTCACCGATGCCGACAGCAGCACCGTCGACACGAGACTACGGAAGTAGCGCGCATCAGTGACGATCGAGAGGTACGCACTCCAGCCAGTGGGGCCTGTACCGCCGATCACGAACAGGCGTGCCAGCGGCAGCAGGAAGAAGGCCGCGAACACGATTGCTGCCGGCGCCATCAGCGCCGGCAGCAACAGGCGTTCGCGGCCACCCATCAGTGTGCAGCCCCCGTCAACCGACTTCCTTCTGATAGCGCTCCGCGATCAACTTGGTCGCTGCAGCGAGCCGGAACACGTCGAGCGGAGTCGAGCGCTTGTACTCCGCATCCGGCAGGAAGCGCGCGCGCACTTCGGCGCTCATCGCCTGCGGAAACACCGGGCGCAGGTAGGCATTCGCCCAGTGCCTCTGGCCCTCGTCGGAAAGCACGAAGTCGAGGATGCGCCGGCCGCTGTCCGGGTTTGGTCCCTTGGCGACCAGCGCCATGATGTAGGGAAGTGCCTGCGTGCCTTCGCCGGGGATCACGAACTGCACCGGAGCCTTGTCCGAGTACTGGCCGCGGTAGGCGTTGAAGTCGTAGTCGAGCAGGATCGGAATCTCGCCCGAGAGCACACGCGCGTAGGCGGTCTGCGTCGGCACGATTGGCTGGTTCGCCTGCAGCGCCTTGAAGAACGCGATCGCCGGATCGAAGTTGTCGTAGCTGCCGCCCAGTGCGAGGTTGACGGCGACGACGCCGACCTGGCCGACTGCCGCACTCGCCGGGTTCAGGTAGCCGACCATGCCGCGATACTGCGGGTTGAGCAGGTCCTTCCAGGTCTTGGGTACCGGCCGTCCGCGCAGAGCGGCGGTGTTGACGAACAGGCCTAGCGTGCCAGAGTGGATCGTGAACCAGAAGCCGTCCTTGTCCTTCAGGCTGCCCGGGACATCCTTGAAACGCTGCGGCATGAACGGGGCGACGAGACCGGATTCGCGCGCCTGCGGACCGAACTGGCCACCGAGATAGACCACATCGGCCACCGGATTCGCGCGTTCGGCGGTCAGTGCAGCCATCGCCTGCCCGGAGTTCTTGTTGTCCGGTGGCACCGACACGTTGATGCGCTGGTTGATCAGGCGCAGCATGCCGCCCCAGTCGGCCCACTCGGGCGGGCAGTTGTAGCAGATGGCACGCTGCTGCTGCGCCAGGGCGGCGGGCAGCGCGAGTCCGGCTGCGCTGAGTGCGGCGGTGGCCTGCACGAAATGGCGTCGTTGCATGAATGTTCTCCGGTGGCACGGCATCAAGTGAGGCGTGTGACCGGAGGCTAAGTCATGCTTGTTACCGTCACGTTGCGAACATGTGGCGCAGCGCACGGCAAACCGACCGTGCAACCGATGCGCGCTCGCGTGGCCCGGTCGGCGTTCGGGCTCCGCGCCGGTCGCCCGGCTTTTTGCCGGCCCGCAGCATTTGCGGATGGCCAGCGGGAGCGGTGCACGCTACAGTCCGCGCACGGCAAACGAGCTCACCGGCGCAGATGGGCCTGCCCCCAACCGAGGACAACACGATGGCATCTTGTATGGCAGCCGACATGGCTGCATCGATGACGAAATGCATGCCGGCGACCGACGCCCCGATCCCGCCTCCAATGGCCTCCAGCGCGATGCCTGCCGGGACCCTTGCCGCGGTCGGCGCCCTGCTGCTTCTGCCGTCGATTGCGCTTGCCACCTATCCGGACAGACCGCTCCGGATGGTCGCCGTGTCCGCCCCGGGTGGCAGCACCGACCTGCTGGCGCGCATGTACGGCCAGCGCCTGTCCGAGCAGATCGGGCAACCGGTACTGATCGACAACCGTGCCGGTGGCGGCGGCATGATCGCTTCGAACCTGGTCGCACGTGCAACGCCGGACGGCTATACCGTGCTGTTCACCCACACCAGCCATTCGGTACTGCCCAGCCTGCACAAGAAGCTGCCCTACGATCCGTTCAAGGATTTCGCCCCGGTCAGCCTGGTGGCGCTGACGCACAGCGTGCTGCTGGTCTCGCCCGCGGTGGCAGCGACCTCGGTGAAGGAACTGCTCGCGCTCGCACGCGCGCAGCCTGGCAAGCTGAACTACGGCGCGGGCAGTACTGGCGCGTCGGCTCACCTCGCAGCCGAGCTGTTCAAGCTGATGGCGAAGGTCGACATCGTGCACGTGCCGTACAAAGGCACCGGTGCGCAACTCGCCGCCCTGCGCAGCAACGAGATCCAGATGAGTTTCTCCACCGTGCCGGCTGCCATTCCGCTCATCAACAACGGTCAGCTGCGGGCGCTGGCGATCGGGAGTCCCAGGCGTGCCTCGGCACTGCCCGACGTGCCGACGGTCTCGGAGGCCGGCCTGCCCGGGTTCGACGTCAGCGCCTGGAACGGCATCCTCGCGCCCGCCGGCACGCCGACCCCGGCCATCGTGCGCCTCAACAAGGAACTGGCGACGATCGCCGCGAATCCCGAGACCCGCGCCAGGGCGGCCACCCAGGGCACCGACCTGGTGACCACGACACCACAGGAATTTTCCGCGTTCATCAAGTCGCAGATCGCCAAGTGGGCGACGGTGGTCAAGGCCGCCGGCATCCAACCGGACTGAGCTCCTGCGTCCGACGACCGGAGCCAGGTCACCGGTCGGTCAGTCGCCCAGCTCGCGACGGGCCGGTCGGCGCCGGCAGCGGATGCGCTATCCTCCGCCGCACAGAAGAGGAGACCTCACCCATGCCGACGCCGCCGAACGTCGTCCTGTTCAGCGTCCACAAGGACGCCATGGACGCAGCCATGCGTGCCTTCGCCAGCGACTGGCCCGAGGCGCGCACCAGCAACCTGCTCGATGACGGCCTGTTCAGCTGGGTGCGCGAGGCCGGCGGCGTGGTGCCCGAGATGCACGACGCATTCCGCACGCTGGTGGGCTATTCGATCTCGCGCGGCGCGCAGGGTATCGTCTTCACCTGCTCGGCGTTCCGCGACGTGATCGACGCCTGTGCGAAGGCGTTCCCGATCCCGATGATCGGCCCGAACGAGGCGATGATCGAGCAGGCGCTCGACGCCGGCTCGCGCTTCGCAGTGATGGCTACCGTCGGGCCGACCATCCCGTCGTTCTCGGCCGAGATGCTCGATGTCGCGGCGGCGCGCGGCCAGCGCATCGAACTCGTGCCGTACGTGGTCGATCATGCGTTCGATGCGCTGGCTGGCGGCGACCCGGCACGCCATGATGCTCTGGTCGCCGAAAAGGCGCAGACCGTTTCCGGCTGCGACGCGATCGTGCTCGCCCAGTTCACGTTGTCGCGCGCGGTGCCGGCTGTAGCCAGCGTGAGTCCGCTGCCGGTGTTCAATTCGCCGGGGGCGGCAGTGGCGAAGATGCGCCGGCTTCTCGGACGATGACTGACTGACAGGCAGGCAAGCCTGGGCCGCCGCAGCGGCCGCGTCTCCGGTAAAGTATCGCCAGATCAATACCGTTTCGAATAACGCCAGCCAGAAGTGCGCCGATCGACCCCGCCTCTTGCGGGCTGCAGACGCGCCGACTGGCCCCGCAGGGCAACCCACAGGTTGCCGACCCTGGAGGAAATGATGAAACAGCCCCTGATTGCCGCTCTCGCAGCGGTTACCGCATGTGCATCCCTGCCGTCGGTTTCCGTCGCGCAGGCCTGGCCTGTCAAGCCCGTGCGTGTGGTGATCCCCTGGCCCGCCGGCGGCTCGAACGACATCGTCGGCCGCATCGTGATGCAGGAGGCCGCACGGTCGCTCGGCCAGCAGTTCGTGATCGACAATCGCGCCGGTGCCGCCGGCTCGATCGGCGCCGACGTGGTTGCGAAGGCGCCGGCCGATGGCTACACGATCATGGTGCACTCCACCACGCATGTCGGCAATGCGCATATCTATGGCAAGAAACTGGCCTACGACACCCTGAAGGATTTCACCGGTATCGGCAGGCTGTCCTCGCAACCGGGCGTGCTGGTAGTGCATCCGTCGCTGCCGGTGAAGAACCTGAAGGGTTTCATCGCGCTGGCCAAGGCACGGCCGGGTCAGATCAACTACTCCTCGTCCGGCAACGGCAGTGCGCCGCACCTGCAGATGGCCCTGCTGATGTCGATGGCCGGCATCGACATCTCGCACGTGCCGTACAAGGGCGGCGCGCCACAGGTGG
>JBILGF010000225.1:0-5644 GCA_044351195.1 Burkholderiales bacterium | reverse complement strand
TGCGGACAGTTCGACGATGGTGGCGGCACGTCGACTGATGTCGATGGCCACGTCCTTCACCGCGATCGACTTCAGGTTGACCAGCGCTTCCTTGTCGCCGGAACGCCGCGTGCGCAGGTCTGCAACCGACAGCGACAGCGCTTCCAGGGATGCAGCCAGGCCGTCTGCGCCCTGCGCGACCCGGAACCGGGTGGACAGGTCGACCTTCGCGTCGTCGATCTCGAACCGGACCCGCGGCGCGTAGTACGGGGCATAGTTGCGCGGGCGCACACCAGACAGATCGACCGAGCCCTCGGCACCGGCTGGCGCCAGGGAGACCGCCGCCTTTGCAGACAGGGTCTCGCCGAAGCCGGTGCGGATCGATGCGCTGACCTGCGCCGGCTCAGACCGCTTGTTGTTCAAGCCCATCACGGCCACATCGAGATCGGTCAGCTCGGTGCGGAAGGGCGCGGCCAGCGAACGGTCGGTGAACACGATCCGGCCATCGTCGAGCGTGAAGGCGTTCACCGAGTAGCGCAGTGCCTGCCCGGGGAGGGCTGCAGCCGGCGGGGGTGACCCTTCGGCCGAACCGGGGGGCGACAACACCGGCTCGGTCGACCCGGCCACTGGCGCCGGCCCGGCGGATCCGCCCGCCTTAGCCGCGGCCGGCCGCGGCAACAGCGCCAGCAGGTTGAGCATGCCGTCGCGCTCGCGCACGATATCGACCGACAGCCCGTTCACTGCGATCTTCGAGATGTCGATGTCGCGTGCGAACACGTCGATCGACTCGATGTCCACCTCGAGCAGTGGCAGCGCAAGCAGCGGTGCCCTGGCGGCGTCAACCACCGACAGGTCGCGCACCCGGGCAGTGCCGGAGAGGGTCAGGCGCTGCGGCTCGCCGGGCGCGCGGATGAAGTAGAGGCGAAGGTCGCTGTCGAGGGTGCCGGTCGGCACGCTGAATCCGAGCGTGGCGGGTGCGTAGCGCAGGTAGCGGCCAAGGGCGAGGCCGTCGAGCGACAGGCGCAGGGAACTCTCCAGCGTGTCCTGGAAGGGCGTGGTCTCGCCCTGGAGCGCGATCGTGGTGCCGTTGAAGCTGGCCGCGAACGCCGGGGTCACCTTCAGCGCGACCTTCGACGGCAGGTTGGACACGAACGGGATGCCCAGCCGGATACCGGTGACCTCATGCGTGGCACCCTCGACCCGGTCGTCGATGTCGATGCGGCCGTCGGCCAGTTCGATGTTGTTGAGCGAGAAGCGGGCCTTGCCTTCGCTTTTCGGCTGACTGGCCAGTGTCTCGAGGATGTCGCTGAAATTGAACCGATCTCCGGGCAGGCGCACGATCTTCACTTTCGGTGCGCTGACCTTCAGGGCACCCACTACCGGTGCCAGGTTCCAGATCGAGCTTGATTCGACGTTCACGTACAGTTCGTCGAGCGAGGCGAACACTTCTTTCGACCCGGCTTCGTAGAGCCGCACGCCCGAGACCGTCGCCGAAAGTGCGAACGGGTTGACGGCCAGCCTGTCGATCGACACCTCGCGGCCGAGCGCCTTGCCCGCCTGTTTCACGATCAGCGATTTCGCCACGGGCGGCACGATGAAGAAGCCGGTCAGGATCAGCAGGGCAAGGATTCCGGTCGCCCACAGGGCGACACGGCGCAGCCGACTGGCCCGGGTCGCGCTGCTCATGGCGCGTAAACCCAGATGTCGGCCATCAGGGTGCAGCCCGGAACCGGCAGGGGTCCGGGGACCTGCACCGCGGACAGCGGCAGGGGCACGCCGGGCAGCCGACGCTGGAAGGCACGCCAGGCCGCATCCAGTTCGCCGGGATCGGTGAGGAACAACTGCAGGCGGGTGATGTTCGACAGGGTGGTGCCGGCCGCGCGGCACAGGGCGAGCGCACGATCGACGATGTGGTCGACCTGTGCCTCGGCGGTCGATCCGAACCAGGGCTGGCGTGCATCGGGCAGGCAGCCGGGCAGCGCGCCGTCGGCATCGGCCGCCAGCAGCGCCGAGCAGAGCAGCAGATCACCGGCCAGCACTGCGCCGGGCTGGCCGTCGATGCCGGTGTGAAAGCCGCCATCGATGGTTCGCCGCCGCGTCGATGATCCGTCGACCAGGCCGATGGCGTTGATCTCCAGCCGGGCATCCTCGATCGCGAAGCCGGGCGTGGATGTCGGGATGTAGCTGACGGCCGGACGCCTGGCTGCGTCGGGAAACCAGCGCGTCCAGACTTCGTTGAACGCGGGCAGGTCATGCATGTCGCGCAGGTAGACCTGGGCCTTGACCATCGAATCGATCGACGCGCCCGCACCTTCGAGCGCGACCGCCACCTTCTGCTGCAGCGCATAGTCGGCTTCGAGCTTGATGCGGCAGCCTTTCCACAGGTGCCCGTCGGGCACCTTCGCCTCGGGTGCAATGCCGCCGAGATCGCCCGGCTGGTGCGCGGCCATGAAGCCGGCGATGAACACGAAGTCTCCGGCGCGTACCACCGGCGCGAAGCCGGAAGTCGATGGCACATGCAGGCCGGACGGATAAACCGCCTCGATCGCCGTGTCGTCGATGGACGTGAGGGCGAGGAACTGCGCGTCGAGGTCGGCATCGCGCAGCCGCAGCGCCGGTTCGAGCACCGACGTGGTGGGCGGCACCCGCGGACCGAAACGCCGGACGCGTTCCGTGTGGTAGTGGCTGACCGCGGCCCAGGTGGTGAAATACTGGTCACTGCGCACCACGCGCGACAGCGAACTGCCGCCGGCGGCGAGTACTTCTTCGAGCGCGTCGAACACGCGCGCTGCCTCGCGCAGGTGTTTCGGCGTGCCCGACAGGGGTGACCGGCTGCGCAGCACGTCGGCTGCGATCGCGCCGCTGCCGGCATAGTCGGCCGCGAGCAGCCCGCTGGCGAACACCCAGCGCCCGGCCAGCACGCCGCGCGCGAACTGCAGGCCGGCATCCGGGCCCAGTGCCACCGGCAGCAGGGGCCGGGTCGCAGCCGCGACAGTCGCCATGCGGCCGTGACTGCCGGCTCGAGCGGATGCTGGAAGCTGGGGTGCGGGACGGGTTCGTGGCATGTCGTCGGAACGGCGCGAAGAATCGCCATAGCGTACACGATGAGTGGCGGGACGGAAGCAGGGCCCGTGGCCGGGTCTTGCGCTGCAGCGCAGCGGCTGCGCCGTTCAGCCTCCGTGCCCTGGCACCGGGCGCAGCGGCAGCCCGGCCGCCGCCTGGCGCTCGCGTGCCCGCACCAGCGCCCGCTCGATCAGCGCCCGCTTGCGCGCCGCTTCCGTGCCGGCGGGTTCCCGTTGCAGGCCGGCCAGCTTGGCTTGTGCCTTGGCCGCCAGGCGCGCGGCACGCTCGGCGGGTTCGCGCGCGAGCCGTTCCCGCCGGACACGGGCGCGATCACGCACATCGACCGGGTCGGGGCGTTGCCAGCCGGCTGGTGCATCGACCATCGTGATGCAGTCCGCCGGACAGGGTGCCACGCACAGTCGGCAGCCGATGCACTGCGCGGACAGTACGGTATGCATGCGCCGGCTGGCGCCGACGATTGCATCCACCGGACATTTCCGGATGCAGATCGTGCAGCCGATGCAGGCTGCCTCGTCGATGAATGCGATCGGCAGCGGCGCACGCGCGCGCCCGGAGATGGCCATCGTGCGGTCAGCCCTCGCGTGCACCGGCACGATGGCGGGGTAGCGGCTGCCAGCGCCCGTCGATCAGGCCTTCCAGCGGCTGGTAGCTGGCCTTGTAGGCCATCTTCCTGCTCTGGCTGATCCAGTAGCCGAGATAGAGATAGGGCAGCCCGAGACGGCGGCAGAGGTCTACCTGCCAGACGATGTTGTAGGTGCCGTAACTCGCGCCGGGTACGTCCGGTTCGAAGAACGTGTACACCGAGGACAGGCCATCGTCGAGCCGATCGACGATGCTGACCATGCGCAGCAACCTGCCGTCGCGATCCGGTTCCCGGAACTCGACCAGGTGCGAGCGGATGTTGCTCTGGAGCAGGAAATGCCGATACTGATCCCGGCTGTCGTGGTCCATGCCGCCGCCGGAATGGCGCACCGCCTGGTAGCGCAGGTAGAGCGCATAGTGTTCGGGCGAGTAGCGCAGGTCGAGCATTTCCGAGGACAGCGTCGAATGGCGGGCGAGGGCACGCTGCTGCGACCGGGTCGGTTCGAAGGCATCGACCACGACACGTACCGGCACGCAGGCGCGGCAACTGTCGCAGTGGGGCCGGTAGGTGAATGCGCCGCTGCGGCGAAAGCCCGAGCGCACCAGTTCGCCATACACGGCGCTGTCGATCAGGTGGCTGGGCGTGGCCACCTGCGAGCGTGCCATCCGATCCGGCAGGTAGCTGCAGGGGTAGCGCGCGGTCGTGTAGAACTGCAGCACCGAGATCGGGAAGTCGTTCAGCCGGGTCATCGTCGGGTCGTCTCGGATTCAACCTCTGAGGGACGCCCGGCACCTGGGGCAGGCTGATGCTGCAGTGCCGGGGGTGCCTCGTCCGTGACGGCGAGGCCGTCGGGCGGGCAGATATCGGGCGGGCAGATATCGGGCGAGCAGATGTCCGGATCGAATCGCTGGCAGCCGTCCGGCCAGACGCTGAAAGTATGGCGCATTTCGCCGGCGATCGAACCACCATGGGTACCGCAACCCGATGTGCCGGGCGGCAGAAGCTGCGCAAGCCGCGTCGCGAACTCGGAGCGGGAGATCTCGCGGGCACCAAAACTCGCGAGGTGGTCGGTGCGCATCTGGCAATCGATCATGCCGAAACCCCAGCGCTCGAACTGGCGCACCATGTGCACGAATGCGATCTTCGAGGCATCGGGTGAGCGGGCGAACATGGACTCGCCGAAGAACACCCGTCCGAGCGCGACGCCGTAGAGGCCGCCGGCCAGCCGACCGTCGATCCAGGTTTCGACCGAATGCGCAACGCCCATGGCATGCAGGGCGCAATAGGCATCCTTCATCAGGGGCGTGATCCAGGTGCCGGCCTGGCCGTTGCGCGAACCGCTGCAGGCGTCGATCACCTCGCGGAAGGCGGTATCGATGCGCACGTCGTGTCCCGGCCGGCGCAGCCGCTTGCGCAGCGAACGACGTACATGGAGTTCGGGGGGCAGCAGCACCATGCGCGGGTCGGGGCTCCACCAGAGGATGGGATCGCCCGCGCTGAACCACGGGAAGATGCCTCTCGAGTAGGCGTCCACGAGCCGCTGCGGGGACAGGTCTGCTCCGGCCGCGAGCAGGCCCGCGGGCTCGGCCAGGGCGGCGTCGAGCGGGGGGAACGGGTCATCGGTGTCCAGCCACGCGATCATCGCCCCGATTCTACGCGGCCTGTGGCCGGCGGCGCGCAGGCCCGGCCCGCAGGGCGGGCAGTGTCCTACCTTGATCTGCATCAATCCTGCAATGCATCGCGCGCCTCAGGATGTATCCGTTGCTGCCCATGAACGTTTCACACCCCACGGAGGAAATCCGACAATGAAACACGCCCGATCCCTTGCCGCGGCCGCACTGATTGCCGCCGGATGCGCGGCGCTGCTGCCCGCGCCCGATGTCCACGCCCAGTTGATGGTGCGCGGGCGTCTGCTCGACATCCAGCCACAGGAGCGATCGTCGCCCCTCGTGCTCGGCGTTTCCAGCGAGATCACCCCTGAACTCGACCTGAGCTGGT
>JBILGF010000224.1:0-5655 GCA_044351195.1 Burkholderiales bacterium | reverse complement strand
TCGTCGCCTTCCACCGATCGGAGCAGCAGTGGTTCGACAATGCCATCTTCGAACTGATGGTCCAGCGCACCTACGGCACGATGACCAACGACGTGCTGATCTCGGTGCCGCTGTTCGTGTTCATGGGCTACATCGTCGAGCGGGCCAACATCATCGACAAGCTGTTCGGCAGCGTGCAGCGGGCGATGGGCAACCTGCCGGGATCCCTCGCCGTGGCGACGATCGTCACCTGTGCGGTGTTCGCCACTGCCACCGGCATCGTGGGTGCCGTGGTGACCCTGATGGGCCTGCTCGCCCTGCCGGCGATGCTGCGGGCCGGTTATGACGTACGCCTGTCGGCCGGAGCCATCACCGCCGGCGGCTGCCTGGGCATCCTGATCCCGCCGTCGGTACTGCTGATCCTGTACGGGGCGACTGCCGGCGTATCGGTGGTGCAACTCTACGCGGGGGCCTTCTTTCCAGGGCTGATGCTGGCGACCCTCTATGTCGCCTACGTGATCATCCGTGCATGGCTGCAGCCGTCGCTGGCCCCGAGGCTTCCGCCGGCCATCCCCAAGGCCGCGCCCGACTGGGTGCAGGCACTGCAGGGGCCGGGAGGGCGCAACTTCACCCTGGCTATCCTGCTGGCGCCGCTGTCGGTGGCGCGGGCGAGGCTGTCGCCCGATGGTGACAGCATCCTGCGCGCCACGCCCTGGGCCACCGTGCTGAAGACATCCGGCAGCCTGCTGTTCCCGTTGCTCGGCATGCTCGCGCTGGTCTGGTTCATCCACCACATGGGCACGCTCGGCGGGGGGCAGGCGCAGGGCGGCGCGCCAGCGGCCGTGTTCGAAGTGCCGGGCGCGCCCATCGATGTCCCGGCGCAGGATTTACCTGCCAGTCTGGGCGAACCATCGCGCGAACCCGGCGCGGCGGAGGCCGGCCCGGCGTCTGCAGCCGGTCTGGCCGAGCCGCCGAGCGAACTGGGCGGCGGCGCGCCGGTGCCTCTGGACGGTTCCGCAGCGCTTACCTTCAGTGACGACACGCCGCAGGCGCTGGGTGCGGACCAGTCCTCGGCGGCGGCCGGTCCGGTCGATCGCGGGTCGTTCTACGCCGGGTTCGCGGTGTTCGTGCTGCTGGTGGCAGCCGTGCTGCTGGTCTACTACCGGCGGCTCGACTACAACGCGTTCGACATCCTGCGCGACCTGGTGACCTCGTTCTTCCCGCTGGCGATCCTGATCATGTCGGTGCTCGGCAGCATCCTGTTCGGGCTGGCCACGCCATCGGAGGCGGCAGCGATGGGCGCGCTCGGTGGCGTGCTGCTCGCGCTGGCGTACCGGCAGCTCACCTTCGCGCGGTTGAAGGATGCCGTGTTCCTCACCTCACGCACGACCGCGATGGTGTGCTGGCTGTTCGTCGGCTCGGCGCTGTTCTCGGCCACCTTCGCGCTGCTGGGCGGGCAGGAACTGATCGAACGCTGGGTGCTGTCGCTCAACCTGACCCCGATCGAGTTCCTGCTGCTGTCGCAGGTGATCATCTTCCTGCTCGGCTGGCCGCTGGAATGGACCGAGATCATCGTGATCTTCATGCCGATCTTCATTCCGCTGCTGGCGCATTTCAACATCGACCCGCTGTTCTTCGGGCTGATCGTCGCGCTCAACCTGCAGACGGCTTTCCTGTCGCCGCCGGTGGCGATGGCGGCGTTCTACCTGAAGGGTGTCGCGCCACCGCATGTCACGCTGAACCAGATCTTCGCCGGCATGATGCCGTTCATGGCAATCCAGGTATTCGCGATGTTCCTGCTCTACCAGTACCCGGCGATCGGGCTCTGGCTTCCTGCGTATCTCTACAAGTAGGGGCGAGATGGCTGCGCGCAAGGTAGTGGTGACCCGCGCGGTGTTCGAGGACGTGCTCGATCGTCTGCGCAGCGCCGCAACGGTGGTCGACAACCAGGGCGACATGCCGCTGGCGGCCGATGAACTGGCCGCGCGTGCGGCCGATGCCGATGCACTCGTGTGCGCGCTGACCGACCGCGTCGACGCGGCGCTGCTCGCCCGCTGCCCGAAGCTCAGGGTGGTCTCCAACATCGCGGTGGGCTACAACAACATCGACCTCGCCGCCTGCACCGCGCATGGCGTGATGGCCACCAATACGCCCGGCGTGCTCGACGAGACCACCGCAGACTTCGCCTGGACGCTGATGCTGGGCGCCGCCCGGCGTATCACCGAAGCCGAGCGCTACCTGCGTGGCGGGCAGTGGAAGGGATGGCAGCTCAGGCAACTGCTCGGTGTCGACGTGCACCATGCGACGCTCGGCATCATCGGCATGGGCCGCATCGGCCAGGCGATCGCCCGGCGCGCACTCGGCTTCTCGATGCCGGTGCTCTACTGCAACCGCAGCCGCCTCGACGCCGAGATCGAACGTGGCCTGAATGCGCGCTGGGTCACCCAGGACGAGCTGCTGGCTGCGGCCGATTTCATCGTGCTGATGGTGCCGTACTCGCAGGCTACCCACCACCTGATCGGCGCCGCGGAACTCGCGCGGATGAAGCCGACCGCAGTGCTGGTCAACACCGCCCGCGGTGGCGTGGTCGACGACCTTGCCCTGGTCGATGCGCTGCGTCGGCGCACCATCGCTGCGGCCGGCATCGACGTGTTCGAGGGCGAGCCTGCGTTCCACCCGCAGTTCCTCGAGCTCGACAACGTGGTGCTTGCGCCGCATATCGCGAGTTCGTCCTCGGCTACCCGTCACGCGATGGCCCTGAAGGCCGCGCGCAACGCACTGGCTGCGCTGGCCGGAGAGCGCCCGCCGGACCTGCTGAATCCGGAAGTTGCGCTATCCTGAGCGCCCGGTTCCGGAGCGCCCCATGGACAACACGCGTCGTACCTTGCTCGCAGCACTGGCTGGCGTGGTTGCCTCGCCACCAGCTCTTGCCCAGCATGCCGGCCATGGCGCCGGTGCAGCCGATGCGATCCCGCACCACGACAGTCCCTACTCCCACCTGTTCGACCCGAAGATCCGGGACCTGCCGGCGGCTGCGGCAGAAGTGCGCTCCACAGCCAGTTCAGCGCCGGCCGCGGCGCGCCAGGGCCGCTGGGTGGCGCGTGCGAACCTGCCCATCCCGCGCAGCGAGATGGCATGGGCGACGGCCTGCCGCGGAAAGATGCACATCATCGGCGGCTATGGCCTGCAGCGGGTCGATCGCAACTATCACCATGTGTACGATCCGAAGGCCGATCGCTGGGAACAGGCTGCCGCCATCCCCTACGGCGCCAACCATATCGGCGTGGCGACGATGGACGATCGCTTCATCTATGCGCTGGGCGGCTTCATCGAGCAGAACCGCGCGCCGCATTCCCAGAACCATGTGTGGGATGTCGAAACGAACGAATGGCGGCGCATCCGCCCGCTGAGCCGTCCGCGCGGGGCGATCGCGGTCGAGGTACTCGCCGGCCGCGTGCATGCGATCGCCGGTCGCGACTCGCGTTCGGTCTACTGGCACGAAGTCTACGATCCGAAGACCGACCGCTGGGAGAGCGCTGCACCGTTGCCCGGGCAGCGTGACCATATCGGCCATATCGTGCACGAGGGGCGCATCCACTGCATCGGGGGCCGGATGGATACCTTCCATTTCAACACCGGCCTGCACCATGTGTACGATCCGAAGTCCGACCGCTGGAGCGAGCGGGCGCCGATGCCCACGCCACGCAGTGGCCATGGTGTCGGACTGATCGGCGGGCGCCTGCACGTGGTCGGGGGCGAGGGCACGCGCCGCGTGTTCGGGCAGAACGAGAGCTATGACTTCAAGGCGGATCGCTGGGAGTCGCATGCGCCGATGACCACGCCGCGGCACGGGCTCGGGGCGGTCGCGATCGGCGACACGCTGTATGTTGCCGGCGGTGGCCCGATCGTCGGTGGGTCGATCCAGTCGTCGATCCACGAGGCGTTCACGCTGGCGTAGCACACTCAGCGCGGCTTCGACGTCTCCGCCAGCAGCCGGGTTGCCGCATCCAGCACCTGCGTTTCGGCAGCCTTCATCCGCGCGAGCAGTTGCGCAGGACTCTGTGCATCGGCCTCCAGCTCCTCCCCGGCGACCGTCGGCCGGGGTAGATCGATGCTCGGTCGCGGGCTGGTGGGCGGTCGGGTCGGGCGCGCGCCGCCCGTGCTGCGGCCAGTGACGGCGATGCGTGGCGGCGGCACCGGTCTCTGGCGTGGGCCCGATTTCACGCCCGTGTCGCGTGCCGGTGGCAGGCGACCGGGCGCAACCTTCTTTCCGGGTGCCGCTGCCGGCTCGCCCGCGTCCGCAGGGGTGGCCGATTCGGCTGCCTGCGCGGCCGTGGCGAGGTCTGCGTCGACCTGCTGGAAGAACGCCACCATCCGGCCGAGGTCGGAACCGAGGCGCTCGAAGGTGCGTTCCATGAATGCGTGGTGGCGGGCGTAGGTCATGCGATTGGCCAGCACCACGTTGTTGATGCTGCCGGCAGGGGTTCCGCCGGACGCTTCGGCCCGTGCGAATACGATCGCGCGATCGCGCAGCAACGCGGGCTCGCCCAACTCGCCGCGCGCATGGCGCGCGTAGAGCACCGCCACCTGCTGGTAGTAGCGCAGGTTGAGTGCGATCTGCGCGGTGTTCACGACCGCGTAGTCGAGGATCGCACGCCGCTCCGCCGCGTTCCACGGGCCGGGCTGGGCCGCGATCGTCTTCATCGCGTGGTAGCTGAGGGTCTCGCACAGCGGTTCCTCGATGCCATAGGGCAGCGAGAACTGGTCGTGGCAGTCTTCGTGGACGACGAGGTAGATCATGCGCGGCACGCCGCTGGCGATCATGGCCGCCGTGACCGGGGAGGCGACCTCGCCGACGGCCTCCGACATGCCGTGGTACACGTCCATCGCCGGGGCCGCGCTGCGGCACTGGACTTCGGACACAGCCTCCAGCCATTCGATCGCCGGGTCTTCGTACGAATATGGCAGCACGAGGCGCGATGCACGGCCACAGAACGGAAAGTCGGTCAGGTCCTGGCTGACCTGCATGAAGTTGGCCGTCGGCACGAAGCCGATGCGCAGGGTGAACGCCTTGGCCTGTGCGATGACCGTCTGCCAGGGCGTGGCGGGTTCAGCCTGCACTGGCACATCACGCACCTCTCGCTGGACGCAGCCCCCGGCCGCGACCGCCAGCAGCACGCCAGCGGCGATCGTGCGCAGCATCCTCAGCCCGGCGCTGGCTGCCTGTCGGTGCGTGCGGCGGGAGGGTTCCGGCATCCGGTCTCGTGCTGGCTTCAGAGCGGCTCGACCACGATGCCGGCCTTCCGGACCACGGCCGACCAGGTCGCCCGGTCGCGCACGACCCTGGCCTGCAGGTCTGCCGGCGTACCCGCCTCGAGCTCGATGCCCTGGGCGGCGAACTGGGCACGCGCATCGGGGGCTTCGACGAACCTTCGGATCTCGCCATTGAGCCGGTCGATGATGTCGCGCGGGGTACCGCGCCGGGTGACCAGCGAGAACCAGGTGGCAGCTTCGTAGCCGCGGTAGCCGGATTCGGCGACCGTCGGCAGTTCCGCAACGAACGACAGGCGCCGTGGCGAAGTGACCGCGATCGCGCGCAGCCGGCCTGCCTTCACGTGCGGCAGTGCGGAGATCGGGACATCGAACTTCAGCGGCACGGCCCCGGAGAGCAGGTCG